>SCST01000726.1 GCA_004299465.1 Methylovulum sp.
GTTAAGCCGACCATGTCGTCATCAGGCAAAGGGCAGTCATTGGTCAATAATGCCGGACAACTTAAAGCGGCCTGGGACTATGCGAAAGCCGCAGGGCGCGTCGATACCGGCAAAGTCATCGTCGAAGCCAAAATTGATTTCGACTTTGAAATTACCTTGCTGACGGTGCGCGCATTAAATGCAAAAGGCGAAAACCAGACTTATTTTTGCGCCCCCATCGGCCACCGGCAAGAGCACGGCGATTACCGGGAAAGCTGGCAACCGCAAGCGATGACGCCGACAGCGCTTGCAAAAGCGCAGGATATAGCGCTGAACATAACCGACTGCATCGGCGGCTTAGGCCTGTTTGGCGTTGAGCTGTTCATCAAGGACGACGAGGTCTGGTTTAGTGAAATCAGTCCCAGGCCGCACGATACCGGCATGGTCACGATGATTACCCAAAAGCAGAACGAGTTTGAACTGCACGCCCGCGCCTTATTGGGGCTGCCGGTCAATACCCGTTTACATTGCAACGGCGCCAGTGCCGTTATATTGGGCGGCATTGACGGCCACGGCGTGGTCTACCAGGGTTTGGAACAAGCGCTTGCCGTGCCGGACAGCGAAATTCGCCTGTTCGGCAAACCGGAAGCCTTTATCAACCGGCGTATGGGTGTTGCGCTGGCCGCCGCGCCAAGCGTCGACGAAGCCAGGATCAAAGCCGCCATCGCCGCAAGTATGATAGTGATTAAACCCGAATGACAGGTAACAGACATGCTGAGAATTGCCATTATTTTATTAAACCTATTCATAGCCAACGCAGCGCTGGCGGATATTTATAAATTTATCGATAAAGACGGACGCATCTACTATACCGACCAGCCTAAAAACAACAAATATAAGCGGATCATAAAAACCAAGGCACAAGTTTTTTTAAGCAGTTATAGCCCAAGAATCCATACCTATTCGACGGCCAACAAACAACGCTTTTCAGACTTGATCGAACAAGCGGCTTTCAGGCACCAGGTGGACCCCAAACTGGTTCACGCCGTTATTCAAACAGAATCCGCTTACAACTCAACCGCAATCTCATCGGCAGGCGCCGTAGGCCTGATGCAGTTAATGCCCGATACGGCAAGACGCTTCGGCGTTTATGACCGCAACGACCCGGACCAGAATGTCGACGGCGGCACCCGCTACCTGAAACATCTGATCGGCCTGTTCGGACCCAACCTGGACCTGGCCGTCGCCGCCTATAATGCCGGCGAAAATGCCGTTATAAAATACAATAATTCCATCCCGCCCTACCCTGAAACACAAAATTATGTGAAGCAGGTTCTGGCTTTATATCATCGATAGGCCGTTCCGTAACTATTCAGCGTCTTGCCAATCCATTAAGTGTAGGGCGTGCTACGCGCGCCTTTTTGGGGTTTGGGTAAGGTACTGAGTCGTTAACGGCGCGCGCGGCGCGCCCTACAGTGGATAACTTTAGCTAGGGGCTGAATAGTTACGCAGCTCCCAAGGTATCGCTTGAACCGCGGAAGCCGCCGCAATGATGCGATGACAGCCGGTTAAAGCCTTTCAGCGGCAACCGTCCCGATTTTCTCGCCCAACCTGACTTGTCCACCGGCTTTAAATCCGCTGTCCCAGCCTATTTTATCCTTGCCGAACAAGACAATAATCGTCGAGCCCATATTAAAACGCCCCATTTCTTCGCCGATTTTCAGCGTGGGCGCGTTATCGCTATACTGCCAATTGCGCACCGAGGTATGGGTCGGCGGCGTGACAACGCCGTGCCATACCGTCTCAATGCTGGATACGAAAATAGCACCGACCAGAACCAGGGCCATAGGCCCAGCCTCGGTATCGAACAGGCAACAGACGCGTTCATTCCTAGCAAACAAACCGGGCACCGAGTTTGTCGTCGATGTGTTCACGCTGAAGAGCCGACCGGGAATATGCACCATCTCCGTTAACGTACC
>SCST01000727.1 GCA_004299465.1 Methylovulum sp.
GAAAACAGCGCGTCGACATGCTCCCGGGCCTCGACCCTGAAGATCGCGAGCAAGCGTTTGAGGAAATCGCTATCTTGTGCAGACATCGGCGCTCCCCCGTTAATTGTTCTCGACCAATAGTTTCAATTTGATGCCCAGTTCGTGCAGGTTTTGCGCGGCGGTCTCGGCCTGCCGGGTACCGACCATGTTCTGCGCGCTGGCCTGCTTGATGTTCTCCATCGCCAGCGCCACCTGGTCCATCCCCACCAATTGCTGCTGGCTGGAGGCCGCAATTTGCAGCGCCGCCTGCGCCGCCTCGACGATGCTCTCCGCCAGTATGCGGATGGCTTCGCCGGCCGCATCGGACTGCCGAGCGCCTTCTTCCACCGCCTTGCCGCTCAGGTCGGTCGCCATCACCGCCGCGCCGGTCGCCTTCTGGATGTCGCCGAGGATTGCCCGCACCTGGGTCGTAGCTTGTTTGGACTGCTCGGCCAGGCTCTTGATCTCCTGGGCCACCACGGCAAAGCCCTTGCCCTGTTCGCCGGCTTTTGCCGCTTCGATCGCGGCGTTGACCGCCAGCAGGTTGGATTGCTCGGACAGGTCGTTAACGGTCAGGATGATCTCGCCGATGGCCTGGCCTTGTTCACTCAACCTGACGATGCTTTCCGCCGCAGCCGCCGTTTGCTCGCGGATGCGCTCCATGCCCGCAATCAGTTCTTCCACGGCCTGTTGTCCGGTTTGTGAAACCTTCGCCACTTGCTGTGCGCTGTCGGAGACCCGCTTGGCCTTCTGGCTGGCTAACTGCACCGTCTGCTTGACTTCCTCCACCGTCGTTGTCGTTTCGCTGACGGCTGTTGCTGTTTCCGCCGTGCCGGAGGCGACCTGCGTCGTCGTCGCCAGTATTTCAGTCGAGGAGGTGGTCAGTTGGGTAATGGTTTCGCGCAGTTGGCGGGTAATGGAGCGGCTCAGGTAAAAACTGACGCTAAGGCCGCCGATAACGCCGAGCAGTGACATGACGCCCAGGCCAATCGAAGTATGCTGTATTCCCGTTGCGGCCTGGGCGCGCATTTCCGCGACTTGCTTGAATTGCAGGTCACGGAAGGCATCGGTTTCGGCTATCAGTTCTTCCGATACGGGACGGACGTCATTGATGCTGGAAGCCAGGGCCTCCGCTCGTTTGCCCTGCCGCATCGCTTCGATGATGGTTGCCTGCCCTCGCTCGAAGGTCTTTTGCAGCTCGGCAAGCCGGTCCAGCGCCGTCACCGCTTCATTAGTCAACGGCATGCTTTGCATTTCCCTGATGATGTTGCCGATGCTCAGGTAGTCTTCCTTCAATTTACCGAGAAACTCTTGTTCTTTATCGGCATAAAGCAGGAAGCCGCGATAATGGGCAACCTGGTCCCTAACTTCGAACCTGATGGTATTGGTGTTGCCAACCCGTTTATCGGTCATATTGATAATCTCGTCGTATTTTTCCTGCACCCGGTTGAGTGAATAGAACGCGCTCATCGCAACCAATACCAGCACTGCCAGTATCGCAGCATAACCGGCGATGATTTTTTTACCGATAGTCATGTTATCTCCTGCTCATCATGTCTTTGTAGGATGTACCGTAGCGCTAAATTTTATACCGCTCCACCAACTGTTTAAGTTTCCCTCCCAATTCGTGGAGATTTTGTGCGGCGGCCTCGGCCTGCCCGGTGCCGGCCATGTTCTGCGCGCTGGCCTGCTTGATATTCTCCATTGCCAGCGCCACCTGGTCCATTCCCACCAATTGTTGCTGGCTCGATGCCGCGATCTGCAGCGCCGCCTGCGCTGCCTCGGCGATATTGTCCGCCAGTATGCGGATTGCGTCGCCCGCCGCATCGGATTGTTGCGCACCCGCGTCCACCGACTTGCCGCACAGGTCGGTCGCCATCACCGCCGCCCCGGTTGCCTTCTGGATGTCGCCGAGGATTGCCCGCACTTGGGTCGTGGCCTGTTTGGACTGGTCCGCGAGGCTCTTGATCTCCTGCGCCACGACGCCAAAGCCTTTGCCTTGCTCGCCGGCTTTGGCCGCTTCGATGGCGGCGTTGACCGCAAGCAGGTTCGACTGCTCAGCCAAGTCGTTGACGGTCAGGATGATCTCGCCGATGGCCTGGCTTTGTTCGCTCAACCTGACAATGCTTTCCGCCGCCAACGCCGTCTGTTCGCGGATGCGTTCCATTCCCGCGATCAGCTCTTCTACAGCCTGCCTTCCTGACTGGGAAATCTGCGCCGTCCTCTGCGTGCTTTCGGATACCAATTTGGCTTTCTGGCTGGCTAATTGCACGGTCTGCCTGACTTCCTCGACCGTTGCCGTGGTTTCACTGACCGCCGTCGCGGTTTCCGCCGAACCGGCCGCGACCTGCGTCGTCGTTGCCAAAATCTCGGCCGACGAAGAGGCCAGGACATTGGTGCCGTCGCGTATGTCCAGTGTCAGTTGACGCAAGCTTTCAAGCATGTCGCGGAAGGCCTGGACAAGCTGTCCCACCTCGTCTGCGCGCCCGCGCTCAGGGATGTTGAACGAGAGATCGCCTGCGGCGATGCGGCCTGCCGCTTCTGCGACCTCTTTGAGCGGACCGGCGATGACTCGCGTTAGCAGCAGTGCTGTCGCCACGGCCAGCGATAGCGCAATGATTCCGATGATACCGAAAACGCGCAGGGCTTCGGCGGTGCTTTGCCGGCCTTCCGCGACGGCGCTTTGTGCATGCTGCTCGGCGTCATCGCCCAACTGATCGGCGAGCATGCGTATTTTGGAATAGCGTTCGAACTGGACACCAACCACAAGGCTTTTTGCTTCGCTAATCTTGCCCGCAAAAATCTGCGGAATCGCTTGGGCATCGCGGGTGTCGGTATAGGCGTCATAGAGCGATTTCAATTCCTTAAGCTTGCCGAGGAATACCGGATTATAGCGCTGCCGCTTGATAAGGCGCTGAAACAGCTTATCGGTCTCCACGCTACGCTTTTTAATATCGTTATGCCATTGTTCCTGCTCGTGCCGCTCGGACAGCAGCATGTTCAGCAAGGCAGCGCGCGCGCCGTTGATATTGGAACGGATTGCCATAAGATCGACGGCATCGGAGAAATCCCTGTTGTAGAGAATCTCCTGCGATGACTGCATCGCCGTGATGTTCCGGTAAGCGGTCGAGATTACGCCGATCAGCAACAGGATCAGTAAGCCGAAGCCAAGGAAAAGCTTGTTCCGGGTCGTCAGGTTGAGAAATAGGTTCAAGACACGGCTCCTTATATTAATTAAAGTGAACGTTGTGGGTCTTTGTCACACGGCTTCCTCATGAATAATAATATTGCGGCTCGTCAGCAAGCGGTAAGCGTCCAAAACAATCAGGCGTTCTGCGGTAATCCCCTGAAGAAATTGTTCGCGAATGCCGGTCAAGGTCGGCAATGGCGGCTGGATATGCGACTTGGGAATGCTGCGCACCTCTAAAACGGCATCCGCGAGGATGCCGAATTCCATAAGCCCGTCGGAAAGAATGATAATTTTGTTAAGATCGGTGAGGCCTTTTTCCGGCAAGTCGAAGAACTTCTTGATGTCGATCACCGACATCACCTGGCCGCGGATATTAACGATGCCGATGACGAACGGCGGCGTGCACGGCAGCGGCGTCAGCTCTTTCAGCGCGTGGACTTCTCGCACCCAGGCCGTTTCGATGCCGTAGCTTTCGTAGGCCAGCAGGAAGGTCACGAGTTCGATAGCTTCCAAGGTCTCCTGCCTAGGCGCTTGTGCGAGCGCTTCGGCCCTGGCCTTGAGGATGTCCTGCGAGGCTTGCCGCTGGCGGGCCGCCTGTTCCGGGCCAGGCTGGGCGCAGGTTTCGATATCCTGTTCTTTCATGCCGATTCCTCCTGTTTACGCAGGGTCTGGATGATTTCCGCCAGACGGCCCGCCGTCAGGCCTTCCGCTTCAGGCAGCAGTTCTTCCGTCGGCTGCGCGGCTAGCGACAGCAGCGCGTTGTCAAAATGTTTCCGGGCGTCCTTGCTGCTGCCCTGTTGCCGGCACAGGTTGCCGAGCGCGAAATGGGCGAGCGCAAAATCCGGGTCCAGGTACAGCGTGCGCTTGAGTTCCTGTTTGCCGTCATCCGCCAGCCCTTGTTCGAGCAGCACGACGGCGAGCAGGTAGTGACCGACCGGGTCCAGCCGGTCGGCATCAATCGCTTGCCTGCACCACTGCCGCGCTTTCGACAGCTCCCCTTGATTGGCGTGGATCCTGGCGAGCAGGTGCAGCACCTGTAGCCTATCTTGCCGGTTACCCAGCAGCGTTTCAGCTTGCGCTGCCGCTTCGTGATAATGCCCTTGCCGATAGAGGGCGAGAGCCTGTTGATAGCCAGGCGGTTTTGGCGGCGCCTTGTTAACCACTATCGCCGCGGGCTGCGGCATAGTCCGTTGGGTTACGGCGGCTGGGCTGAAAACGATCTGTTCAGGCGATGCCGGTTGACGCACCCTGCCTGATGCATTTTTGCGGTACAGGATTGCACCTGGGAAATTGACTATTTCCAGCGTTTCGGGCATGGCCTGGGAGGCCTCGGTAGGGCTGGTTACCAGCCAGCCGCCGTCCGCCAGCGACAAGCTGTGCCGGTGTAGTACCTGGGTAGCCAGGGCCGGTTCGAAATACATCAGTACATTCCGGCAGAAGATGATGTCCACCGCATGGGTATTGTTCGCCAGCGACGGGTAGGTGTTTTCGGTCAGGTTCAGGTAGGCAAACGTCACCATTTCACGCACGGACGCGATGATTTCGTAGCGTCCATTATCA
Organism: Methylovulum sp.; assembly: GCA_004299465.1. Taxonomy (GTDB): domain Bacteria; phylum Pseudomonadota; class Gammaproteobacteria; order Methylococcales; family Methylomonadaceae; genus Methylovulum. The sequence goes on from SCST01000727.1 coordinate 4,769, forward strand.
GTTGCGCGAAAATAACTGTTTTTCAACCAGTCTGGTGCATTACGGAAAGACCATTCGCCATAACTGCCGGATTCGGCTTTGGCTAAGGCGCGCGGGTTGATGTCGGTGCCGAGGATGGTGATGCGCCATTGCTTGAAATCGGGAATCATCCGCTGAACCAGGATGGCGAGCGAATAGGCTTCTTCGCCGGTCGAGCAGCCTGCGCTCCAAATCCTGAGCGTTTGCCCATGTTGCCGGCGGGACTGGATCAGTGCGGGCAAAATGTGCATCTGCAGCGCGTCGAGTGTCTTCGGGTCGCGGAAGAAATAGGTTTCCCCTACCGTCAGGTGGCAGGCCAGCGTTTCGATCCGCTGGCGGTCCAGCGGCGTGGATAACAACCATTGCATGCAAGCCTCGGCATCCGGCATGCCGAATTCCCGTGCGGCGGCCTTGAGTCCGCGCAGCAGGTCTATTCTGCGTCCGGCAGGGAAATGCAGCCCCATTTGCTGCGCCAGAAAGTCATTGAGACGAAGCAGCAACGCGTCTTGGCCGCCCTGCTCCATAGCCATGCCTACCGGCTCCTCAAGGCTTGTTCCAGCGCGGTCTTTTCTTCCAGCGAAAGAAAGCGGGCCAAGTCGTGGATCAGGACCATGCCGTCCTTGAGCCGGGCCATCCCCTCAACATAGGCCATGCCGGGCAATATGGCGCTTGCTGAAGTCATATCCCTTGCGGGACACTCGATGACACCGCTGACCGTGTCCACGACAAGCACAAGCAGGCGGTCTGCGGCGTGGGCGACGATAAATTTATCGTCCGGCGTCAGTTCTTTCTCCGCCAGGCGGAAGCGTCGCCGAATATTGACAACCGGCAATATTGCTCCCCTGACGTTGATGACGCCCAAGACGATATCTGGCGCGTCCGGCAAGGGAGTGACAGCGACGGCGCGGTATGCCCTTTCCACCGTGGAAAGCTCCAGCGCACAGCGCCAATCATCCAATGTGAAGACCAGCAGCATCATATTGGCGCCTCCGGTTTTGTACCGGCTTGCGGCGGCGGGAATGCTGGGCATCGATTGCCGGATGGGGCAACAACGCAAGCGCTCCTCCCCAGGGCATGGCATGGCGGCCAATCCCTGTTTTTTATAGCTATGCGGTTCCTGTTTGCGACATTCATCTTTGGTTCTTCCAGGTTCTTGTTACTATTAATTTCCCCAAAAGTTCTTGCACAGTATATTCAGAGTACTGCGCAAGAACTTTTGGGATTGTAATACCCCTTCAATAAAAGAACGAACTCAGCGTTGTTGCCCGGATTGATGGCTGAACGGCTACCCGCAACACCTTAGCACCCTGTTTGAGCGTTTTCAACCGCTTTTGTCGCAAACCTAAAAAGCATAGGGCCGTATTTTAGGTCTTACTCTTTGCTTCGGTTTTCCTGGCGGCAAAACCTGATTCGTGCCGTTGCTTGATGTATTATTGCCGATTTCATAGTGGGGAGGTTGATAATGAGCGATTATGAGAACAGCAAAAAAGCCCGGCGCATTGCTTCGGTGATTTATCTGCTCATCATGGCGGTAATAATGACGGGAACCTATTTTTCGCAGCAGCAAAAAGAAGCGTTACGAAAGGAAGAGCGGGAATCACAAGTGTCTGCTGAAACACCTGGAGTCGGTGTTGATGCGCCTGAACAAGATTAACAGGCTGGATGATCTCTTGCTGTGTTTATTTACCCGGCAACGTCCAACGCACTGATGTTGCGTTGGACGTTTTTACCTTCTAATAATTACGTTGTACCGAAAATTTCGCCAATAAGGTTAACGCGTCTTTGTATTCAGAATCCGGCAATACACTGAGTGCATCGATGGCTTTTTGCGCTTCTTCGTTGGCGCGTTGTTCCGTGTAAGCAATCGCTTGTGTGCGTTGTACGACGGTATAAACTTCGTTAAACGCATCACGGTTGCCGTTCTTGATCGCGTCGATAATAATGCCGGCTTCGCTTTCCGTACCGTTCTGGATCGCGTAAATCAACGGCAACGTAGGCTTGCCTTCGGCGAGATCATCGCCGAGGTTTTTGCCCAGCTCTTCTGTTGTGGCCGTGTAATCGAGGGCATCGTCGATCAATTGAAACGCAATGCCCAGGTGCTGTCCGTAGCGCGCGAGATTTTCCTCTGTTTCCAAGGAGGCCCCGGCAATGACGGCGCTTAAGCGCGTGGCGGCACTGAACAGGATAGCGGTTTTGCGGGCAATGACTTCAAGATATTTTGCTTCCGTCGTTTCGGGATTGTTACAGTTTAATAGTTGCAATACCTCGCCTTCGGCAATCGCAGTCGTGGTTTTTGACAGGATTTCCATGACCCGCATATTGCCGGTGCGCACCATCATTTCAAACGCCCGCGAATACAGGTAATCCCCAACCAAAACGCTGGCGGCGTTGCCCCAGACCGCATTGGCGGATTCCTTGCCGCGCCTTAAATCCGATTCATCCACAACATCGTCATGAAGTAATGTTGCGGTATGGATAAACTCAATCACCGCAGCCATTATCAAATGCTTGCTGTCAACGCCGCCCAAGGCTTTGGCGGCAAGCAGCAATAACATGGGGCGCAGGCGTTTGCCGCCGTTGCCGACGATATAGTGCCCCATTTGGTTGATCAGGACGACATCGGAACTTAACTCATTGACGATGAGTTGGTCGATTGCCTTGCTTTCAAAAATCGTTAAGTTTTTGATCGAATCGAAGTCAATGGGAGTCGGTGCGTTAGGGCTGGGGTGTGAGTGCAATGCCATTTGAGTGTTACATTTAAGTATAGGATTCGGTGTATTTCATAGCTATGTCTATGAAATACTCGTTTATTACGTTATTATAACGCAATAAAAAGTAACCGCCCATGCTATTAAATGAACAGGGCTGCCAATGTCACAGATAGGTTGCTTAAGAAGATTTATCAGCTTGATTCAATTAATAGTTGACTCAATTTCATTTTAAAAATAGAATTATCTGTTCACTTTTAACAGATTAATGCTTGACGGAGCTTACGCAGATGTATGCGGTAATTCAAACAGGTGGTAAACAGTACCGCGTTGAAGAAGGTACTACCCTAAAAATAGAAAAACTGGAGCTGGGCACTGGCGACAGCATTGAATTTGATAAAGTGCTAATGATTCAGTCCGGTGATGCGGTTAAAGTCGGCCTGCCTTTTATTGAAGGCGGGAAGGTAACTGCAACAGTGGTGTCTCAAGGCCGGCATAAAAAAATCAAAATTATTAAGTTCAGAAGACGCAAGCACCATATGAAACAAATGGGGCATCGTCAATATTACACAGAAGTCCAGATTACTGGCATTTCTGCATAACCAGGAGTTTAAACAATGGCTCATAAGAAAGCTGGCGGTAGTACCCGTAACGGTCGCGACTCAAATGCACAACGTCTGGGCGTAAAACGCTTCGGCGGCGAGTTGGTTGGCGCAGGAAATATTATTGTCCGCCAACGCGGTACGCATTTTCATGCAGGTGATAATGTCGGTTGCGGTAAAGACCATACTTTATTCGCGACTGCTGAAGGCAAAGTGATTTTTCAGGTTAAAGGCCCTAAAAATCGTAAATTTGTTAGCGTTGTTCCTGCCTAATATTTGCCGGCCGCATTATGCGGCTGGTTTAAGAGCGGCTTAAAAAGCTCCTCCCTTCAGGGCGGGGCTTTTTTTGTTTTTGGGTGATGCCCAAGAATATACCCGGAAACAAGTCCCGCTCGCGGTAAAACGCGTAAAGAGGGCTCTAAACCGGCCGTGTTCGCTGCGCATCATCTTGGATTGAATGGGTATGAGTGTTGCACTGAGTTATGAAATTTGTTGATGAAGCGGAAATTCGTGTAGAGGCCGGCGATGGCGGAAACGGCACGATAGGCTTTCGCCGTGAGAAATATATCCCTATGGGCGGGCCTGACGGCGGTGACGGCGGCGACGGCGGCAGCGTCTACCTGGTCGCCGTTGAAAACGTGAACACGCTGGCGGATTTCCGTTATCACACCGTATTCAGGGCGGAGCGTGGGCAAAAAGGCATGGGCCGCAATTGCACCGGCAGGAAAGGCGAGGATTATTATGTATCGGTACCCTTAGGCACGCAGGTTTCTGATGCCGAGACCGGCGAGGTGATCGGCGATTTGACCCGGATCGGCGAAACCCTGCTGGTTGCGAAAGGCGGTTTTCACGGTCTCGGCAATACCCGTTTTAAAAGCAGCATCAACAGGGCGCCGCAAAAAGCCAGTAAAGGCACGCCGGGTGAGTATCGCATACTTAACCTGGAATTGACATTGATTGCCGATGTCGGCCTGTTGGGCATGCCGAATGCAGGAAAATCCAGCCTGATACGCTCGGTATCGTCGGCAACGCCTAAAGTCGCCGACTACCCATTCACGACGCTGTACCCTAACCTGGGCGTCGTCAGGATCGATGATATGCGCAGCTTCGTTATCGCGGATATTCCCGGCGTCATCGAAGGCGCCGCCGACGGGGCCGGCTTGGGCCTGCAGTTTCTCAAGCATTTATCACGGACGGGCTTATTGCTGCATGTGGTCGATGTCGCGCCTTACGACAGCATGGACTCGCCGGTACAGGCCGCAAAAAAAATCATCCATGAAGTGGAAAAATGGAGTGATAACTTGGCTGAAAAGCCGCGCTGGCTGGTGCTGAATAAAATAGACCGCTTGTCTGGCGATGAAATAGACGAACGTTGCCAAGCGATTATTGATGAGCTCAAATGGACAGCTCCCGTTTTTAAGATAGCGGCGATTAACGGCGAAGGCACTAAGGAACTCATGTTTGCCATCATGAACTTTTTAGAACAACAGCGGCGGATAGACAGTGAGCAGGACTGATTTTGCAAACGCAAAGCGGGTCGTCGTCAAAATAGGCAGTTCGCTGCTGACGAAAGGTGGGCAAGGGCTGGATAAGACCGCTATCGCCGCCTGGGTCAAGCAAATGTCGCGCTTAAAACAGCAGTCTGTCGATGTCGTGCTGGTTTCTTCCGGCTCTGTAGCGGAAGGCATGAGCCGCCTGGGCTTGAAAATGCGCCCTAAGACCTTGCATGAACTGCAGGCTGCGGCAGCGGTAGGGCAAATGGGCTTGGTCCGGGTGTTTGATGATAATTTTCAGCAACATGGCCTGCATGCGGCGCAGGTGCTGTTGACCCATGACGACTTATCGGACAGGCAGCGTTATTTAAACGCCCGCAGCACCTTGTTGACCCTGCTTAATTTCGGCGTTGTGCCGGTGATTAATGAAAATGACACCGTTGCAACCGAGGAAATCCGTTTCGGCGATAACGATACTTTGGCGGCGCTGGTCGCCAACCTGGTAGAGGCGGATTTGCTGATTATCCTGACCGACCAGCAAGGTTTATATACCGGCGATCCTGGTTTATATCCTGATGCCAGGTTGATCCCCGAAATCAGCGTCAATGACGAACGCCTGGAAGCAATGGCCGGTGACAGCCGTAGCGGCCTGGGGCGCGGCGGCATGTCTACGAAAGTGCGGGCGGCGCGCCTGGCGTCACGATCTGGGGCTGCAACGGTCGTGGCTGCGGGGGCTGTTTCCGATGTGATCGGCGCCATCATTGCCGGGGAACAGCTCGGCACTCATTTTCTGCCTGATATAGAGCCTTTGGTGGCGA
>SCST01000728.1 GCA_004299465.1 Methylovulum sp.
TGCGAAGAAAGCCGGTTACAAGGTGCAAGTGCCCTTTAAGCCAGGCCGTATGGATGCGGCACAGGAACAAACTGATGCTAAGTCTATCGCGGTGTTAGAGCCCAAAGCCGACGGTTTCCGCAATTACTTCGGCAAGGATAATGCGCTTTCACCCGCGGAAATGCTGGTTGAGCGGGCGAATTTCCTGACATTGAATGTGCCCGAAATGACGGTGCTGGTCGGCGGCATGCGGGCGCTAGATGCCAACGCCGGCCATTCGAAGCACGGCGTATTCCCCAGCCGGCCGGACACGTTGAGCAACGACTTCTTCGTCAACCTACTCGATATGTCGACCAAATGGAGCAAGTCGGCTACCGAGGGAATATACGAAGGGCGAGACCGGGCAAGCGACCAAGTCAGATGGACGGCTACGCCGGTCGACCTGATCTTCGGCTCCAACTCCGAGCTGCGCGTGGTGACGGAAGTCTATGCTTCGGTAGATGCCAAAGAGAAGTTCGTACAGGACTTTGTCAATGCGTGGGCCAAAGTGATGCACTTGGACCGTTTCGACAAACTCTGACTCTGACCTTTGCTTACAAGACACCCAACTTGGACGGCTATCAAGTCAAGTTAGGTGCCCTGCTAAACCAAATGACTGGAATATCACCAGAATCGGACAATCGGTAACATTTAACCCTAATGTCTCCTCAGGGTCGCTATGTTAAGCTTAACATAACGACCCCTATGTGTAGATGCAAACTATGTGTATTTGAAAATTTACCTTGTCGATCGGCCCTTGGGCGATGTTGCTTAGGAACGCCAATTCTCAGTAATATGGCAAAACATCCGATGCTCGATCTTGTTCCATAGAGTCTATGCACAACTAGATAAGATACTTAACATATTGAAATAAATGGTTTTTTATTTAACTAAAAATGGGCGATACATGAGATTTACAATAACCCTTGCTGTGAGGCTTCGTTGCAGCTCCCGTATTTCGTGGGCTTCATAAGGATTCCTTGTTACGACAAACCATATTCAACGCTTATTGTGCATAAGCTCTAGTATATAGAGGAAAAATGGCACGATAAGGTACAGCGGCAACAGCAACAGATCGCGCTATTGTCCGCATCGGAAGCGACATTGCAGGCGTTGTGCGCCAACTTGCGCCGGGAGCAACTGCGCTTGCAGGAGGCGCTGGCGTTGGCGCAAACGCCAAAGCCAAAGCCAGACGCGCATCGCTTTAAGCTCAGGCGTCAGCCTGACAAAGTGCCCGACAAAGGCCGGGGCAGGTGAGGCGTTTTGGGTGTCGTCGTATTATTTGGGGAAACGGGTGCCGAAGGAAAGTCGGCACTGCGTTTATCGCATCCGCATCGCGTTGGGTGTGTTCGGCGACTGGTTGGTGATTATGGAGGAGGCCGGATAGGCTAGCCGGTTCTGTTACAAAGTTTGTTCTAACAGGGTTGAACAGAGAAAACGGAAAAATCGTACGCCAAGGACAAAGCTGTCAGATTGGATAAACTGATGTATGCCGATACATTCCAAAATCAGCGCTATTCATAGAATTATTTGGTCTTTTTGTTGTCAGCTATAACGCTAAGTGCTATATTTAAGCTATAAAAATTGCGAGGCAAACAAGCAGGGCAAGCGTGCGAATATTCAAAAACAAGGCGTTCACACGATTTGCCAAAAAATCAGGAATAGACGATGCCAGCCTCTGCAAGGCAATCAGTGATGCCGAGAGGGGATTACTGGATGTTGATTTGGGCGGTGGCGTCATTAAGCAACGTGTCGCCCGCAGCGGTGGCGGCAAATCTGGCGGGTTCCGCACCCTGATCTTGTTCCGCATCGGTTCACTGGCGTTCTTTGTGCATGGTTTCGCCAAAAATGAACAGGCCAACATAGATGATGATGAACTGGTCGCTTTGCGGAAATTGGCGGCTATCATGCTGGAGTTTGACGAAGCAGCACTAAATAGCGCATTGGCGAACAAGACATTGATAGAGGTAATCTGTAATGAAAAAACAATACCGTAGCCGTTTGATGGCCTCCGTGCATGAAACTGCCGAAGGCTTGCATGAGGCTGGCGTCATGGAGAAGCGCACTATGCGCAAATTTGACGAACTGTGCCTAACGCCAGTCAAACCCTTGCAGCCGGAAGAAATCCGCGCACTTAGGCAGCGTGAACGCGCAAGCCAAGCCGTCTTTGCGCGGCACTTGAACGTCACGACCGGACTGGTCAGTCAATGGGAACGTGGAGAGAAGCACCCAAAAGGTGCATCTCTGAAGCTCCTGTCTCTGGTCGACAAGAACGGACTGGAAGCAATTGCTTAAAACCAAAACATCGAGATTAGTGCAGATCATCAGGAATTATCCATTTTCACCAAAGCCGCAGCCGACCCAATAACCGCATCAGCCAATACTTGTTGCAGGTTCAACAGTATTGATTTATCCAGATCGCTCACTTTATTACTCATCACCACTCTTTTTAAAGCTAAGGCATAACACCCGGCATAATCGCCACGAATAAACACCCCAGGTAAATCATCGCCGAATTGCACCAGCTCATTTTCTACCCTATCGGTTTGCGTCGGCAATATCCGAATTACTGATTGATTATTGCGGTTTTCATCAAAAACATTATTTGTCATGGCGATGTCCTATTGTTAATGAGGTTTTTAATCCACGTTAAAACAGGACCTGAAATACGCAATACGTGTTTATGAAGATTTTTTTAACTCGATGTTATGCGGGCAGTATTCTGTACTGAAAATAGGTAAATTTCGACGGAAAATGACCATGCTGCCTAAGTTCGACAAAATGATTGTTTTGTCGAACTTAGGCAGCACAGCTATAATGTGTACACTTAAGTACACAAAGAAGGCATCATGGAAACTAAAGTAGGCGTGAAAGAGTTCCGGGCACATTTGCCGTCATATCTGGAATCTGTGTCTCCAATCGCGATCACTCGTCACGGGGAAACAATCGGCTATTACATTCCGGCACGTCAGGGTCGCAACCAAGCGGAACTTGATGCACTTAAGCAGGCTGCGGCGAAATTGGAGGCCATGATGTCTGATTTGGGTGCATCGGAAGATGACATTGTGGCTGACTTTAAGGCTCGCCGCGCGACTGACAAGCAATGAGTCACCAAACTCTGGTGCTTGACGCTAATATTTTTGTCCGCGCAGTGCTGGGTCCGCTATAGTCGGGCTATCTCTTTTTGGTCATAACCCGCTTTCAATAAAATCTCAATCTGGTATCTTTGTCCTTGGTTTAGCTGTTTATAGGTTCTCATGCGATTTCTCGTCTTTGGTCGGATTGAAAAAAGCGGTGAACTATAGCAGCTAGCCTTCTTTATATCCGATTATTTACGATTGCACTTATGAGTTGAATGTAAGGTACGGCCATAGGACGGATTAGACGGTACTCCGCCGTATTCCGCCGCATGACAGCCCCCTACGGCGCAATACGCGGGTACACTATTGCGCGCGGTGGTTTATTTTTTTACCTTCAATCTTGCGGGGCAAAGTCATAGCTTATTTGCGGAATGTGATGCCTTCGCTCTGCTGCCTTTAAGAGGACGATGAAATGAAACTAGCGAACCTTATCTCTCGGGTGGTGATACTGGGATTGAGTGTCCATGGTTCGGGACTGGCCGGCGAGAATGTCTGGTCCACTCTTGGGCCGACCGGCCTCCCCGGCATTACCGAATTCGCTATCAGCACCACCTCTCCGACGACGGTCTACCTGGCAAGCCGAAACGGCAATGTCTATCAAAGCACCGATGGCGGCGAGACCTGGAAAGCCCGAAGCAAGGGCCTGGTGCAGACTTACGGCGTCTATTCCTTGGTCGTCGATCCTGTCCAACCCGCCACGGTGTATGCGGGAACAAGCATCGGAGTTAAAGGTGGCGGCTTATACAAGAGTACCGATGCTGGCAAGCATTGGCGTCGGATCGAATCCGATCTGCCCACGACTCCCTTCGGTCTCAAAATAAGCGCCTTGGCAATACATCCGCGCAATCAGAATACCCTGTATGCCGGCTATACCAACGTCTTCGGTGAATCCAGCCCGGGCTTATTCAAAACCATTGATGGGGGCTTGCAGTGGCAGACCATCAACCACGGATTACCTAAGGGGATAGGCATTACCTCCCTGCTATTCGATCCGGCGAACCCCCGAAGGATGTATGCCTTGCTGGAGAAACGAGGTATCTATCTGACCAGCGATGCCGGAAAGAGCTGGCAAGCCATCAATAACGGCCTGACCGATCTTGAGATCAACACCCTAGTGGCGAATCCCAATGCTCCCGCCATGCTGTTTGCAGGAACCGCCCATAATGGCGTCTTCAAAAGCAGCGATAGGGGCAAAACCTGGCAACCCGGCGGTATGCAGGGAATTGCCGTCGCAGCACTGGAAATAGTATTTTCGACGCCCGAAACCCTCTACGCCGGTACTGCTTCCGATGGCCTTTTCAAGAGCACCGATAACGGTGCTAGCTGGACGTCCGTACAATCGAGCGGACTAACGGAAACCTGCTTTACCGAAATACGCGGACAAGGCTCCAGGCTTTTTACCGGGGGATGCAACTTTGGCCCCTTCAGGAGCGACAACCAAGGGCATAGCTGGAAAGCGGCAACCCAAGGATTGCCCGGCTATCCCGTTCGCAATCTGGGAATCAGCTCGACCCGGCTGTATGCCGGTGCCATCGGCGGCGGCGTATTCAGAAGCGCCGACCGCGGGAAGAACTGGACCAATGTGGGACTCAGAAACCTGTTCATTACCGGCCTGGTGATCGATCCGCGTGATTCCGGACGGGTATATGTCGGAATCGATAAAAACTCGCATGCGATCAGTGGCGGAGGGCCTGCGGTCGGGGCAATATACAAGACCACCTCCGGTGGCAAACACTGGCGCCCCATCAATCACGGAATCCCCCAAAAAACGGTATCACACCTGGCCATCGATCCGGTTTCCCCCGATACGCTCTACCTGTCGACGGGAATGTGGCCGGGAACTCCGGGAGCATTTAAAAGCATTGATGTCGGAGAACATTGGCAACCCATCAATCATGGCTTGCCGGAGAACGATTACAATGGGACCATCGGTATAGACGTCAATACCATCACGGTGGATTCGGTCCACCCAAATACCCTGTACGCGGCGGTGAATGCAGAGGGGGTATTCAAAAGCACGGATAGCGGCCTGAACTGGACAGCAACAGGATTGATGAAAGGCCGTTATGGTTGCGGTTATTATTGCAATATCTTTGCCCTGGCGGTCGATCCTGCCGATTCGAACACGGTGTATGCCGGAGCGGAAATAGGGGATGGCGCATTCAAAAGCCTTGACGGCGGTATCTCCTGGAAAGCCATGAATGGATTGCCGCTGGAGAGGGTAAATGCCTTCGCCATTGATCCGACGAACCCGAAACGGGTTTTTGCCGCCACTTCCGCCGGGGTCGGCATGAGTGTCGATGGAGGAGAAAGCTGGCTAATCATCAATTCCGGTCTGCCGAGCCTGGAGGTGTATTCCCTGGCCCTGGACTCCGATGATCCAAAAACGCTTTATGCGGGAACCACAAAGGGGCTTGCCTTCATAAGTTTTACGGATGGATTTACTTCGCGGTAACTGAAGCTTCTCTGCCTCATTTTTGACTCAAGGGTCATAAGATGGGTTAGTGCGCATTTTTTTGCCGGTGCACCAAAACACCCTGACTCGGCCAATACTTTTAAAATATCAATTCTGGACATGGCGGCACCTAGATCACATTAAAATGATGCAGAACACTAAAGCATAGCGCCAAAATGCCGGCTGCATGGGACAGTGACGGCACCATAGCAGCGTGGTGGCGAAGGCGGTAAAAGAAGCGGCGCCGGCGGAGCGTGCCAAGCATGCGGTCGAATTCGGATTTGAGCACGCCATTGTGAATGGCCTCAGCACGATTGTTCCGCATCGTTTGCAGGATACCTTCCCTGTTTTGACAAGCGGGTTTGTTGATGGCGAAGCCAATGCGTAATAAGTCGAAAATGTTAAATGTCATGTGAAAAATTCCCCGTTAAAAACACGGTTCATTTTCTATGAAATAGAAAATATGCAAGCCCGATTTCGACTGTACGGCATCACATTTTAATTATTTTTATCGTTTCTCACATTTTTTCTGGTTGCTTGCCATTCAGCCGTATCGGCCGCTATGCCGTCGCCTAAATTCTTCATTCCCTTCCCCAAAGAATCCGCCATTTTTTCTTCATCATCCTTAATATCCGCATTGGGCAACAGGATCGCTCGAATAGGGCCTCGTTTGGCGGCATCATCCAGTTTTTCCCGCATAACAACCAACATTTCCCGGACAAAGTTTTCAAAATGGCCGGCCGCGTCTTCCATATGGGCGTCCGAGGCGGATTTGGTGTTGTCGCTTGTATGCGTGTCGGCTGTCGAAATTCCAGTGCAAACCAGACACGCGATAAGGAGCATGGCGTTTTTGTTTAACAAATGGCATACCTGTTGAGTACGTCATTCCACGGCCTTTCGGTCGAGGAATAGCGGATTTTTAATAGTTAGCGGTGATAGACACGGGATCGGACTGTTCGCCGGCGTCATCAATGGCCGTTAACGTGAGAGAGGATGATTTCGCTTCGGAACCCGCAAATAACCGTATGGAACTGCTGTATTTATTGGCCGATGCCTGGCCGTCAACAATCCAGTTAAAGCCGGTGATTTTGCCGTCGCTATCGGTGCATTTTCCATCCACGTAGATACCCATATAGGCAGAGCGCGTTGACAGCTGGCAGACGGGGCGTTGATTCGCCGTCAGTGATAAGGGTAATTGCTTTTCCAGGGTTTCACCCATTTTAGAGGTCATGTCAAAGGTGATGATATGGTCTCCGGGGGAGGTGATACCGGTTACCAGATAGGGCATGTTGTTATATTGCTCTACGCTCTGCCCGTCTACTTTCCACTCGATATTATCGACATAATCCAGTGGATGACCGCCGCTAACGCCCGATTTTACAGTCAGCGTCATCGGCGACCGTTCGTAGGTGTTTGACTTATAAAACTTAAAATCAACGACAAAGGGATCGGCTTTTTCTGCAGACAACTGCTGGGTTAACGTCGTAAGATGCCCGCGGTCGTCGCTAATTTTTAAGGTAACCGCGTACTCACCTTCAAACATAATGGTGCCGCTCGCAACGTTGGGCGTTAATGCGTTTTGGCTGCCGGTAACGTGATCAGGGAAAAGCCATTCGTATTTCAGATTTTCAAATCGACCGTACATCGAACATTGATCGTAATTTGCGGTTAAGTAAAAACTTGCCGGTGCCTTCACTAAACTTTGTTTCAAGTTGATAGAAAAGGTCGGCCAACTATACGTCCATGGCGTATAACTTAAAGTGACCTCGCTTAAGGTATCCTCTTTAAAACCTTCAACCCACGCTCTGAACAGCAACGGTTTTTTATCGGTCATCACCGCTTCGATAGGTATCCAATCCAGCTCGCTACCCGCCACAATTGTGCCATCCGGCAGTTCGAATTCTGAGGTTATTTTATGGACGCTGTCCAAATAGCCCCAAGACGGTGAAACGGTGCCGGCAAAATGGTAGGGCTTACCGGTTTCCAGGTCTTTCGGTCCATTGATCGAAACGCGAGGCTTGCCTGGTGTTTTCACATAGACGGTTTTCGATGCCGAACTCCAGGCATTGGGGTCATCGGCGCGCGTATTGGACGGCCGTGAGCGGACTTGCACATAGACGTTGCCCGCATCAGGTTCATTGAGCGTTAGCGTGGCCCCGGTATAATTTGCAACCCCGCTATTTGACTTGACCGTCCATTCTATTACCGCATCATCGACCTGGGTGTCATTCAAGAACGATTCAGTTGACAGCGTCAATGGGAAATTTGGCGCAACATAATTAGCGCCAATAATAGCGGTTGTTAGCTTGCTGTATGCCCAGAGCTGTACAGATTCGGTATGGCTCTCAACCCAATTGTTTTTGTTGATCATTTTTACCCGGATGAGTCTTTTTCCGGGTTCCAGCAGTTGATAACCCAGCGTCAGGACATTGGATTTGGGTATAGCGCTCCAGGTCATGCCGTTATCAGCACTTTCTTCCCAGGACAATTCCTTCAGGGCGGCTTGATTGTCTCGGGTTATTGTCAGGTTAAGTTTAAAGGTGCTGGGTGCGGGATTATCTAATTTGCTGACGGAAATCACGCCTTGTATCGGCGTCCCTTTCACGACTTCGATATAACGCGCCGATGACGTCAGGCCCGCATTGAGTCCGGCTACATGGGAGACAATTTCTGCCGTTGCCGTCACTTTCAGGTAAATAAACCCGGATGGATTGACCTCAAATTCGCCATTACCCTGATTATCCAGATTGACCCATGCGGTAGCCGGCGAACTGACGGATTGCGTATTGGTTTGCATATTAATCCGTGCCCGCCAGGTGCCCATTTTGGCAGCGTCATAAACTAAATCGTTGCCGACATACTCGCCCAGTTTAACTTTGATGATTGCTTTTTCGTTGTCGGCAACAGTTAGCGGAGCATCAGTAATCAAGGTTTTCAAGTTTTTTGATGGACCGCCGATTGCCGTCAAGGTCTGTTCGTTATAGACCGTCGGAAAATCAGACCAGGCGAGCCTGAATTTGACTTGACGCCTCTCCAGTAGCCCTAACGCTTTGACGGCTAGTGGATAATAGCCGTCACGAACGCCTGTTCGCGTGGTTACGTCAATGTCATTTTGGCAAAAGAGAGCGCCCCCGTTTTCGCATTAATGGTAGTCATCGCCGTGTCTTTGAGGACATAGTAGGTATTGTCGGATACTTTTATGCCGCCTTTCAAAATAACTTGCGGCGGCTCTATAGGCACGACTGTCAGTGGGAGGTCTCCCGATTGGATGTCCGCTTTGGAACCGTCGCCGAATACGCGTTTAATTGAGTAAGACAACTGATATGAACCGGTCGATGCCAGGGTTCCTGATAGCGTCAATTGGTTGAGTGATAATTTACTCGTCAAGCCGTTTATTCCAGAAAATGACACCCAGCAAGCGCGCTGGGAATTTCCCGATGCCGCGGCAATGGCTTTGCTCTCATCAGTGAACAATGGGCAGA
>SCST01000729.1 GCA_004299465.1 Methylovulum sp.
TGATAGGCCGCACAGCCTTCGTCGTTGAGGAATTCAAGTTGCGCCTCGGTTTCGACACCTTCGGCGATGACATACAGGCCCAGGTTTTTCGCCATGCCGATAATGGTTTTTATAATGACGGCATCATTCGAATCGGTCGAAATATCCCTGATAAACGACTGGTCTATTTTTAACACATCGATAGGGAAACGTTTAAGGTAGGCCAGCGATGAATAGCCGGTGCCGAAATCATCGATAGCGATGCGGATGCCGGCTTTTTTAAGGGCTTCGAGTTTATACCGGGTTTCTTCAACATGGGTTATCAGCGCGCCTTCGGTGATTTCTATTTCCAGGTGTTTTGGGTTTATTTCTGTTGCGTCGATCATTTCGAGCACAGTGCCGACAAAATTAGCCTGGTTAAACTGGATTGCGCTGATGTTGACCGAGAGGGTTTTTAGGCCCTGGAACAGGCCGTTTTTTTCCCAGTTGCGGATTTGTTTACAACAGCTTTCCAGCACCCAGGCGCCCAGCGGCAGGATTAAGCCGGAATCTTCGGCGACAGGAATAAATTTGGCGGGGGAGATGAATCCTTTTTGCGGGTGTTTCCAGCGCAGCAAGGACTCCGCGCCGATTATTTTCCCGTCGGCTATATTGATCTGGGGTTGGAAGAAAAGCTCAAATTCCTTGTTTAATAACGCAAAGCGCAGGCCGCTTTCTATTTCTATACGTTGCAGCGCGGTTTCCTCCATGCCGGGTTCGAACAGTTGAATGCTGTTGCGGCCCTTGTGCTTTGCGCTGTAAAGCGCCATGTCCGCCTGCTTGATGAGATCATTGGCCGTGGACGGATAGCTCTGGAAAACACAAATGCCCATGCTGGCGCTGATCAGTATTTCATGCTGTTTGAGCGCAATCGGTTTGATGAAGGCGTTGCTGATTTTAAGCGCCAGTTTATTCACTGCGAGTATCGCCTCGTCCTTGTCCCGGTCCAGGTTTTCGAGAAGTATGATGAATTCATCGCCGCATAAACGGGCCGCGGTATCTTCTGTGCGGATATTCTGGATGAGCAGTTTGGCGACTTGGGTTAACAGTTCATTGCCGACGGTATGGCCGTAGGTATCGTTGACGCTCTTAAAGCGGTCGATGTCGAGAAATATCAGTGCGCCGGAACAGGCAATCCGCTTGGCGCGGGTCAGTGCTTTGCTTAACTGCTCATGGAACAGCGTGCGGTTATACAGTCCGGTCAGTTCGTCGTAATGGGCCAGGTAATTAACGCGGGCTTCCGCCTCCTTGCGTTCGGTAATGTCGATAAAACAGGCGATAAAATGCGTAATTTCACCGTAAGCCCCCCTCAGTGCGGTAATGGTTTCCCATTCGGGATAAATATCGCCGTTTTTACGCTTATTCCAGATTTCCCCCTGCCAGCGCCCGCGTGTTAACAAGGTATCCCAGAATTCCTTATAAAACTGTTCATCATGCCGGCCTGATTTTAACAGCGAGGCTTTACGGCCGATGGCTTCAGCGGCGGAGTACCCGGTCGTGCGCGTAAAAGCAGGGTTTACGCGGATAATCGTGCCGTCTTTGTCGGTAATGACCACCGCTTCGCCTTCTTCAAAAACGACGGCGGCAAGACGCAGGTCGGACTCCGTTTTTTTCATCGCGGTAATATCGATATTGACGCCGACCATGCGTAACGCAAAGCCATTCTGGTTCCGTTCGATGACCTTGCCCTTGCTGCGCGTGTCGA
>SCST01000941.1 GCA_004299465.1 Methylovulum sp.
GAAAACAGCGCATGCCTAGATGTGAAGAACATCGGAAAGCCGTGTGCGGGAAAACCGCAAGCACGGTTTGATGAGGGAGGACAGGCGTAAGCCTGTTCTCTACTCTACCTTGCAAAGATACATTGGTGTGCTATAGTTTCCCTCATGTCAAGACCCTTACGCATTGAATTATCTGGTGGGCTGTACCACGTCACCTCGCGTGGCAACCGGCGCGAGGATATTTATTTTTCCGCTACTGACCGCGAAGCGTGGCTGATTTTGCTTGGTCAAGTATGTGAACGCTTTAATTGGTGCTGCCATGCGTACTGCCAGATGACCAATCATTATCATGTGGTGGTGGAGACGCCAGAAGGTAACCTTGCCCAAGGCATGCGGCAGCTCAATGGTGTCTACACCCAATCCATCAACCGAGTTTACGGACGGGTTGGGCATGTATTTCAGGGGCGATACAAATCCCTTCTGATTGAGAAGGATAGCTATCTGCTGGAGTTGTCGCGGTACGTGGTGCTCAACCCGTTACGCGCAGGTATGATCAATGAGATCGGCGACTGGCCGTGGAGCAGTTACCCTGCCATGATCGGCGCGGTACCCACTCCGGTTTGGTTGCAAACGGATTGGCTGTTGGGGCAATTCGATCCGCAACGTGATAGAGCGCAGGAGAAATATGTGGATTTTGTGCGCGCCGGAGTCGGATTACCCAGTTTATGGGCAGACCTTCGCAACCAAGTTTTTCTTGGCAGCGAGGAGTTCGTTGCGCGTATGCATGCCGCAGTTTCCCCCGAACAATCGCTAGATGAGATTCCGCGTATGCAGCGACGATTGCCCGCTAAGTCGCTGGACAGCTACCGAGAGGAGCATGGGGACGACTCGCGCCTGGGGATGGCATTGGCTTATCAGAGCGGAGATTACTCAATGAAGGCGATTGCCGATGAATTCGGCGTTCATTACGCCACCGTCAGTCGTGCAGTTAAAAAGCATAGTTAAAAAGTCCTCTTTAATGTAGTTTTGTAAGGCCTGACTCTAGGGTTCGACAAAGGCTGGCTGGAAAACAGCGCATGCACGGTTTGATGAGGGAGGGCAGGCAAAGCTAACTATGGCATGACTAATGAGGCGCCGCCGGACGAAAGGGGCGGAAACAGATAGACCAAGCCTACGGTCGGGGAGTCGCTATTTTTGCGAAAGCTTGTTTTGGGTCTCCCAACCCAAGCAAGCGGCAAAAATCACGCGACCGCTAATGCCTGCGGCGCCCCAGCCGTCCTGAGTCTCTCGTTCGCC
>SCST01000942.1 GCA_004299465.1 Methylovulum sp.
TCTGGGGCGCGTTGTTGTATGGCGGCCGCCTTGTGGTCGTGCCTTACCTGACGTCCCGCTCGTTTGACGCGTTTTATGCGCTGTTGTGCCGGGAGCGCGTCACCGTGCTGAACCAAACGCCCGGCGCGTTCCGGCAATTGATTAGCGCTCAGGCGCAAAACCCTGGACCCCATGCCTTGCGCTGCATTATCTTCGGCGGCGAAGCGCTGGAGTTCCACACGCTGGCGCCGTGGATCGAACGTAACGATCCCGAACAGGTGCAGCTCATCAATATGTACGGCATTACCGAAATTACCGTACATGCGACGTATCGGCGCATCTTGCGCGCGGACATCGACGCGCAGCGGGGCAGCAGCATCGGCAGGCCGCTTGCCGATTTACGCTGCTACATCCTCGACGCCCGATTGCAGCCGGTATCGCCCGGCGTGACCGGCGAGATATACATTGGCGGCGCGGGCGTAGCCAGGGCTTACCTGAATCGTCCCGAACTCACTGCGGAACGCTTTATCGTCGATCCTTTCAATACGGGCACAGCCAATAGGCTCTACAAAACCGGCGACCTGGGCCGCTGGCTGCCCGACGGTAATATCGAATACATCGGGCGTAACGATTTCCAGGTCAAGATACGCGGTTTCCGTATTGAACTGGGCGAGATTGAGGCGCAGCTCGTTGCCTGCGACGGCGTCCGTGACGCCGTTGTCGTCGCGCGTGAAGACAGCCCCGGCGATAAGCGGCTGGTCGCCTATCTGATTGCCGAAGACGGCGTCGAACTGTCGACGGCCGGGCTGCGCGCCCGGCTTGCCGTGAATCTGGCGGATTATATGATGCCCAGCGCCTTCGTCAGCCTGACGGCGTTGCCATTGAACCAGAACGGCAAACTGGACCGTAGCGCATTACCGGCACCGGACGGCAGCGCCGTGCTGAGCCGCCGCTACGAAGCACCGCAAGGCGCTACCGAAAACGCGTTGGCGGAAGTCTGGCAGGACTTGCTGGGGCTGGCGCAGGTGGGTCGTCATGACAATTTCTTTGAACTGGGCGGGCATTCGCTGATGGTTGTCACGCTGATTGAACGGCTACGCCAACAAGGCTGGTCGGCCAGCGTACAGGCTGTGTTTATCACGCCTGTCTTATCGGCGATGGCTGCGGCGATAGCTGTTAGCGACAACAAGCCGGCTTTCAACGCGCCGCCCAATTTAATACCGGAAACCTGCGCGCGCATTACGCCCGATATGCTGACGCTGCTTAGCCTCAGCCAGCAGGAAATCGACAGTATCAGCGCGCGCGTATCCGGCTGCCCCGCCAATATCCAGGATATTTACCCGTTGGCGCCGTTGCAAGA
>SCST01000730.1 GCA_004299465.1 Methylovulum sp.
TCTCGCGACACCGTTTTCCAGTACGGCGACACACGAGTTCGTGGTTCCTAAATCTATCCCAATTATTTTAGCCATTGAATTCTCCAGACTTGAATTTATTAAAATTTAAACGTTGTGACCGATATAAGGCCGTTTTTGATGATTTCAAGCTTATGCATTCAAGCCTGGCTTCAATCTGCTGCTTTTGCGACGACAACCATTGCAGGACGCAACAACCGTCCGTTGAGTATGTAACCTTTTTGAAATACGTTCACGACAGTATTAGCTTCCGCGCCTTCGACGACTTGCATAACCATCGCCTGGTGATGTTCGGCATTAAACGGCTGCCCCAGCGGGTCAATCGCAACAATATTGTATTTCGCAAACACGGATTCAAATTGCTTGATCGTTAATTCGCTGCCTTCCCTGAATTTCTTGACCTCTTCACTATCGCCTGTCGCGGCCTGCAGTCCCAACACAAGGCTGTCCAGCACCGACAACAATTCCTTCGCGAAGCTTGTTAAAGCAAATCTATGCGCGTCTTCCAAATCTTTTTGCGTCCGCTTTTTCAGGTTTTCCATTTCCGCCTGTATGCGCAAAGCCTTATCCCAGTTATCCTGCGCTTTTTGTTTGGCTTCGGCCAACTCCTTTTTCAGTTCGTCAAGCGTATATTCATGTTCGCCTACTTCAGTGTGCGCCTGCTCTTCGTCATTATTAACTGTTTCAACGGTTTCGCTGTCAACCTGTGCTTCAGATGTTTCCTGCTCAGTACTCATTCTCTATACCTTAGAAGTTAGTTAAGTCATCTACAATGGGGATGTGGATTTCGGATTCAAGGCCGCGCCTAATAATTTTGCCGTGATGTCGACAAACGGGATGATTTTTTCATAAGCCATACGCGTAGGACCGATAACGCCTAAGACACCGACTATTTCATCACTGACCGAATAGGCAGAGGTCACCAGGCTGCAATGATCGAATGCCTGGTAACCGGATTCTTCACCGATAAAAATCTGCACGCCATCGGCCTTCATGCATTGATCCAGCAAATGGATAACGCCTTGTTTCTGGTTGAACGCTTCAAACAGGGTTTTCAAACGATCCCTGTCGGCCAATTCGGAAAAACCCATCAGGTTCGTCTCGCCCGTCAACACATAATCATCTTTTTTCTTGTCTTGCTCAAAAGCCATAGACGCCATTGTTATCGCATCCAGCATACCCTGGTTGATATGCGCCTGGTCATCCTGCAATTCTTTTAAAACGGCTTCCCGGACCGCATCAATACTACGGCCGCAATAAATCGAATTGAGGTAGTTAGCTGCCTGCTGTAATTCCGACGCACTAAATACTTTTGAGGTATGAATAATTTTGTTATGAACTTCCTGCTCATTAGTAACAAAAATGGCCAAAACCCGGTTATGCGATAGCGCAAGAAACTCAATATGCCGGAAGCAAACGATTTCGCGTCTGGGTAATGTCACAACGCCTGCCATCTGTGTTAAATCGGCAAGCAATTTCGACGCAACACCGATCGCATCGCCGGCATCCTGCTGTGCCGATAAACCTTCACGCAAGCGCGTCAATTCCCCTGAATTTAACGGCTTGACCGTCAGCAGGCTGTCGACAAACAAACGATAGCCGCTGACCGTAGGCACGCGCCCCGCCGAGGTATGCGGCGAATGCACCAGCCCCAGGTCTTCCAAATCCGCCATGACGTTACGAATTGTTGCCGGACTCAGTTTCAAATCCGAATCTTTCGACAACGCGCGCGAACCTACCGGCTGGCCATCGCTGATATAGCGCTCAACCAGTGTTTTCAATAACTGTAGCGACCGTTCATTCAATTGTTGAGTATTATGACTCACACTTACCCCTGCAAAACAAAATCAGCACTCAAGCAAGAGGAGTGCCAGCGATGGAAAATATCAGCTCGCCGAATTGTTGTCAATAAGGGCTATAACGCCGAAACAGCGCAGTAGAACGATAAAAAAATTAACCACCTGAGGAAATAGCGACCGGCTTTGCAGCCGTTACCAAAGCATTCACTTCGACACGGTGGCTTAGATTAATCCCGGAAAACCCCGCCTCACGCAGTTGTTGTAATGCCGTGGATTCGCGCATGACATGATTTTCCGATTCGTCGCTAAATAAATGCACAATCCAGTGCTCCAGCAAGTCGAGCTTGGCGGCACCGATTAGCACACTGAAATAACGGCTGACTTCCTGTTGAATGAGGCGCGTGTGTTTGGCCATATCATCCAGAGCATAGCGGTCGCCGTTAATGAACCGGCCACCCGGCTTTAGAACCCGGAAGATTTCGCCGATCACGTCCCGACGATAGGTATCAATAAAATTATGCAAGGTATAAGCCGATGCAACAATATCAACACTGTTATCGGCAAGATTCTTCAATGCGTTCAGCGCGTCATCATCGCAAAAAACCAGGCGCCCGTCATCCACCCATTGTTGCAAATTTGTTTTAGCCTGGCGCTGCATAGTCGGTTCGTTATCGATACTGAACACGCTGACAGCATCCCGTGCGGTTAATATCGACAAGGTAGTGATACCCGTACCGCCGCCCAGTTCGACGACATTGAGCGCTGCCGCTGCCGAATATTCACTGACCGCAATACCTACCAGCCGGCTCATTTCCGTTGCCAACGGGGAGAGCTGTTTCAGCATGTCATAATCCTGGCCGATGATTCCGGAAAACATCGCATCGTACGATAGCCGGGATTCAAGCGTTCCGTCAGTCGTCATGCTTCGCTTCCTGCTTACGGGCATAAGCCGCTAATTGTTCCGCCGTCGCTTCAGTCTGATATTTATCCTTCCATTCACTATAAGGCATACCATATACCAGCGTCCTGGCCTGTTCGTAATCGACTGCAATGCCCTGCCCTGATGCGGCCGCGACATACCATTTCGCCAGACAATTTCGGCAAAAATCCGCCAATAGCATCAGGTCGATGTTCTGGGCCTCGGTATGTTGCTGTAAATGGCTGAGCAAGCGCCTGAACACCGCTGCTTCCAGTTCAGTTTGT
>SCST01000084.1 GCA_004299465.1 Methylovulum sp.
ACCGGAAAGGACGGACGCCGGCTCAGGACACCTTATATTTAGCCGGTTGGGTAATGGTGTTCGCCACGGTATCCGAAGCTGTTTTGGAAGCTTCGACCGTTATTTTGATCCGTTCTGGGCAATCTCTAAAAATAAGCCTTGTAAGGCTTGATTTTCGATTTTTAAGACGGTATCTGTGGGTATAACTGTCAGCGTCATCTGCGTTCTATTGTATTTGGTGGTTTATTTTTTGCGAGTTACCTTAACCTGTTTTCGGTATAGATACATAAGCTAATTTAGCGACATAGCGCCTACCGTATATGAAGACTCGCTCTTAGTAAATTCGTTTTCCATGTCGCTTTTTTAGCTTCGGACTCTATATTGACGCTTCAGCTATAAAGGTGCACGGTGCGTACATAGGAAGTCGTATTTTTTCGGATGCCGAGCCAAGGGACTTGGGCATTGCGTTCCATTTACCCCAATTCCAGGCTAGTCACACCAAACACTTCGTTTAAATCAATAGCCGGGTTGTTTTGCGTATACATTCTTGCCGTTCCAAAAACAGGCTGCATGTTATAGCTCGTAACGAGTTTCAAGGCATCCCGGTTAGGCTCAGGAATATCGATAAAAAAATCGCTGCCTTCAGGGATAGCGTTTAACAACGCACTCAACAACGGTTCGGCAATGCTGTAATTGTCGGCAAATAACGGGCCTACCCGGTATCCGCCGTCACAGGCCCGAATAACGCCGTAACCGCTTATTTTGCCTTCAACCAGCACCGCCAGCGCCGTCCCCTGTTTCTGCTTAATCCAGGATTGCAAAAAACCGGCTCTGGGCGCAGGGAAATGGCGGCGGTCATAGTCAAGCAATTCGTCAAACGACACGGCATCTATCGCGACTACGGCGGGGCTGGGAGTCGCATCGGTATTGCCGCGGGTTCCCTGATAGCGCATATTGTTGCAGGCGATATGGAAGCCCGATTTTTGATAATTGTGCTGCTGCTCTATTACGCCGTCGAGGCCGATATTGCATCCCTCAAGATAATTCATCGCCGTTTGCCATAACTGCAAGCCAAAGCCCCGGCTGCGCCATTCGGGTTTGACGATATAAAAACCGATAAAGCCGAAATCGTCATCGTATTTAACGCCGGAAATACAGCCTATGGGTTCGCCATCCAGCAGGCCTATGAAAAATCCGTTCGGGTCGGTTTGATAATAATGCTCGGCGTCATGCAGTCCGGGCCGCCAACCCTCCAGTTTTGCCCAGGCGAGTGCGAAATCGAGTTCGGGGCGCGTCATGCAGCGGATGGTATAGTTGCTCATTATTTTTCCTCGGTGGATTCAATGCGGTAGCCGCGACCATAGTACCAAAAACATAACTATTTTAAACTTCGCATAATAACTTACGTTAAAATGAGCATTATTATTTATTTTCGTTGGTTTTCAGTCATGTTGAAAAAAATCACCTTCGCTTTGATAACGGTATGGCTTTTAGCCGCTTGTGTCACCAGCCCCACAGGCAGAAGCCAGTTTATTGCCATGCCTGAGACGCAAATCGACCAAATGGGTTTGCAGACCTTTAGCGCCTTAAAAAATGAAAAGCCTATCAGCCGCAACAAACAATTTAACCGCCTCACCCATTGCATTGCCAATGCGATCACGCAGCAGACCGGTGGCAAATGGGAAGTCGTTGTTTTTCAGGACAAATCATTCAACGCCTTTGCATTGCCCGGCAATAAAATCGGCGTCTACACCGGCTTGATCCAGCTCGTCGGCGGCAATCAGGACCAGTTGGCGGCGGTCATCGGCCATGAAGTGGGTCACGTGCTTGCCAAGCACAGTAACGAGAGGGCTTCGCAACAAATGGTCGTGCAACAGGGCATGGGCATTATTCAGCAGACAGCTTTGGGCCAGAATCCGACCACCTTGGGATTATTAGGCCTGGGTGCGCAATATGGCGTATTGATGCCGTTCAGCCGCACCCAGGAAAGCGAAGCGGATATGATAGGCCAGGACTTAATGTCCAAAGCTGGCTTCGATCCCAGGCAAAGCATTGTGTTGTGGCAAAAAATGGAGCAGGCTTCGCGGGGTCGGCAGCCTGTCGAGTTCATGTCCACCCATCCTTCCCATGCTACCCGCATCCAGGAACTGGAGCAGCGCATGCCGCAGGCAATGGCGCGCTTCCAGCAGGCCCAGGCAGCCGGCAGGCAGCCTCGTTGTAATTAAAATACCCGGCGTTTAAAACCGGTTTTGAACGCCATATATGCCAGTTCGGTCGCTCCCGCAATGAATCCCTATCTAAAATACCTGCATCCTTACCCGTTCGAGAAATTGGCGCAGCTTAAACAGGGTATCGTCCCGCCGCATGACAAAGCGCATATTGCGCTGTCCATCGGCGAGCCTACCCACCCGACGCCGCATTTCATCCAGGAAACCTTGTTAACCCATGTTCACGGACTGGGTGTTTATCCGAACACCAAAGGCTTGCTGGAATTAAGACTGGCCATTGCCGAATGGCTGTCCAGGCGTTTCCAGGTTCCGTTGACGTCGGTTAATCCCGACACGCAGATATTGCCGGTCAGCGGCACCCGCGAGGCCTTGTTTTCGTTCGCCCAGTGTGCCATTGATGCGACGACCGCGACAAAACCAATTGTCATCATGCCTAACCCGTTTTACCAGATTTATGAAGGCGCGGCCTTGTTGGCGGGCGCCGAGCCGTATTTTTTGAATACCACCGAAGAAACCCGCTATTTACCCGATTTTGATGCGGTGCCGGAAGCGGTATGGCAACGCTGCCAGTTGATTTATATCTGCTCGCCCGGCAATCCCTGCGGTGCGGTGATGGGCCGGGACGATCATGAAAAGCTGGTCAACCTGGCGGAAAAGTACGATTTTATTATCGCCTCGGATGAATGCTACAGCGAATTGTATGACGATGAGTCCACCCCGCCTGTCGGTTTGCTGCAGACCGCGCACTGGATGGGCAATAGCGCGTTTAAACGCTGCGTTGTTTTCCACAGCCTGTCCAAGCGTTCCAATGCGCCAGGTTTGCGCTCCGGTTTCGTTGCAGGCGACGCCGATATTTTGCAAGCGTATTTCCAATACCGGACCTACCAAGGTTGCGCAATGCCGCTGCCGACCCAGCATGCCAGTATCAAGGCCTGGCAGCACGAGCATCATGTCATCGAAAACCGGCAGTTATACCGAGAAAAATTCACAGCTTTTATCACGATATTGTCCGAGGTCTGCACGGTCGAGCGACCGCCCGCAAGTTTTTATGTCTGGTTGAAAACGCCGATCGATGACCAGGAATTCGCGCAAAAACTGTTCGCGCATGAAAACCTGACGGTATTGCCGGGCAGTTTCCTGTCCCGCGAATTTAACGGCATCAATCCCGGCCGGGGCTATGTCAGGATAGCCCTGGTTGCACCGCTGGACGAATGCATAAAATCCGCGCACCGGATTAAAAATTTCCTTAACACCTTATAAAAAGAAAAAACCATGACACACACGCAAACCATTATAAACACCGCCTTTGAACAACGCGCAGACATCACGCCTGCCAATGTCTCTGCGGAAGTCCGCGCCGCCGTGACCGAAACCTTAGGGCTTTTGGACAGCGGAGCATTAAGAGTCGCCGAAAAAATCGACGGCGATTGGGTTACCCACCAATGGCTGAAAAAAGCCGTGCTGCTGTCGTTCCGCATCAATGAAAACCGCATGATGGACGGCGGCAATACCCGGTATTACGATAAAGTCGAATGCAAATTCTCAAATTACAGCGATGACGATTTTGCCAAAGCCGGCGTGCGCGTTGTACCGAACGCCGTCGCCCGCCACGGGTCATACATTGCGCCCGGCGCCATCCTGATGCCGTCTTATGTCAATATCGGCGCCTATGTGGATAGCGGCACGATGGTCGATACCTGGGTCACGGTCGGCTCCTGCGCGCAAATCGGCAAAAATGTGCATTTGTCCGGCGGCGTCGGCATCGGCGGCGTACTGGAACCCTTGCAAGCCAACCCGACGATTATTGGCGATAACTGCTTTATCGGCGCGCGTTCTGAAATTGTCGAAGGCGTTATCGTCGAAGACGGCTGCGTGATTTCGATGGGCGTTTACATCGGCCAAAGCACGAAGATTTTCAACCGCATGACCCATGAAGTCAGCTACGGTCGCATTCCGGCCGGCTCCGTCGTCGTATCCGGCAACCTGCCTTCTGCTGATGGAAAATATAGCCTGTACTGCGCGGTGATTATCAAGCAGGTGGATGAGAAGACGCGCAGTAAGACGGGGATTAATGAGTTACTGCGGGATTAGGAAGTAACATCTGTAGCTTGGCTTTTACACTCAGGGCACAAGCGTTCGCACTTTTATGCCCTGAAGGTAAACCCAAGCTGCTAGATGACAAAGCAAAAAACCATGAACCAGCTTAAATTGCTGGCCGGATTATTTCGCATCGCTCGCCGGCATTCGTCGCTATTACTGCTGAGTTTAACCTTAGGCTTCGGCTACTACGCCTATGAAGTCAAAATCGCCCGTCCCGCGCTGCTTTATCAAGGCGAACCGCGCGCATTGTCGGCAAAAAACACCGATACCTGGTTTCGTATCTTACGCAATCACGGCTTTATCCTGGGTTATTCGGATTTGCGCGGCAATCCGTTATGGGTGGAATACGCACTGACGCCGGCCTCGGAAAACGGCCATTCATTAAAGCGCCCGAGCCGTTTCGAGACCGACTGGCGCAGTATTAACCGCGTCAGCCATGACAGCTACCAAAAAAGCGGTTACGACCGCGGGCACATGGCCCCGAATTATGCGATCAGCCGTCTTTACGGCAAGCAAGGGCAGGCGGATAGTTTCCTGATGACGAATATCACGCCGCAAAAACCGAATCTTAACCAAAAGCTGTGGCAGCGGCTGGAAGAAGCGGAAATTGACCTGTTTGCAAAATCATTCGGCAAGGTCTGGGTGATTACCGGGCCGGTATTCACGGGTACGGTTGAGCGCTTGGTTTCGGACTGGACGGTGGAGATACCCGATGCGTTTTATAAAATCTATATCACCGAGGCGACGCCGGCCGCTAAACCGATTGTACTGGCTTTTTTAGTCCCGCAAACGGTTAACGGCAAGGAACCGTTGGCGCGGTTTGTCACGAGTATCGATAAGATAGAAGCACAAACCGGACTGGATTTTTTTGCCGATTTGGACGATAGCACCGAAAACGTGCTGGAAGCGAAAATAGACGAACAGCCGTGGCATTTGCAAGCGGTTAATCAGCGGCCTTCGCGGTATTAGGAAAAGGTAACTTAAAAGGAGTTTGCAGAAAGCCAATCCGGCACTGCTCTGTTATACTCTATCCAGCAATGCAGCCTCTGCACAAGATAAACATTCACCTGGAGCACAGACCATGAACGAAAATATTTCAAATAATGCCGTCATTTACGCCACGCTTGCACTAAACAGCGAAGTGGCTTTGCAACGCGAATATCTTGAATCGGACGATATTCCCACCGATGAACGCGAAAATGAAGAAGACATTTTGGCCGACCTCGAGCAGGCTTTCATGGAATTTGTTGATATTTACAAGGTACGCTGCAAAGCCGATAAAGAACTGCCGTCCCTCGATGAATTACTGAACAGCGAATTATAAAAACAGCTATGCACACGCTTTACGGCATTAAAAACTGCGATACGGTCAAAAAAGCGCGGCTATGGCTGGACCAGAACGGCACCATCTACCGCTTCCATGATTTTCGTAGCGATGGATTGACGCCCGCGTTACTGGAAGATTTTGTTGCCCGTTCAGACTGGAACATGCTGCTTAACCGCAGCAGCACCAGTTGGCGGCAGCTTGGCGCCGACCAGAAAGCGGATTTGACTGAACAGAAAGCCATTGAATTAATGTTAAATACCCCGACGCTGATTAAGCGCCCGATTCTGGATATTGGCGATCGACTGATCATCGGTTGTATCGCCAGGGATGGTGTGTATGCCGCAAGCCTGTCGGGAACGGGCGCGGCTCAACCAGAGGTTAGCTCAAACTGAATTATGAGCGATAGCTTAGAACTTCTTAAAGACCTTATTGCCCGTGCATCGGTCACGCCCGATGATGCCGGTTGCCAGGATGTCCTTACCGAACGTTTAACGCCGCTGGGGTTTAGCGCAGAGCGCCTGGACTTCGCCGATACGCAAAATATCTGGCTCAGGCGTGGCGCGTCAAATCCCTTGTTTACTTTTCTGGGTCATACCGATGTGGTGCCTGCCGGTTCGCTGGAGGCATGGTCGTCAGCGCCGTTTGTGCCGACGATACAGGGTGGCAAACTGTATGGGCGCGGTGCGGCGGATATGAAAGGCGGCATCGCGGCTTTTATCACCGCAGTGGAGCGTTTTGTCGCCGCTTGTCCGGACCATCACGGATCGATTGCCGTCATGATGACCAGTGACGAAGAAGGCATCGCGACGCATGGCGTCGTTAAAGTTATTGACGTGCTGGAACGGCGCAACGAAAAGATTGACTGGTGCCTGGTCGGCGAGCCGTCCAGCGACAAAAAAATCGGCGATGTGATCAGGGTGGGGCGGCGCGGATCACTGTGCGCCCACTTAACAGTTAAGGGTATCCAGGGACATGTCGCCTATCCTGAATTGGCGGAGAACCCTATCCATACGTTTGCACCGGCATTAAAAGCCTTGACGGAGGAAGTATGGGATCACGGTAATGAGTTTTTCCCGCCCACCCGTTTGCAGGTCTCCAATATCAATGCTGGCACCGGTGCTGAAAACATCATTCCCGGCAATATCGACGTGCAGTTCAACTTGCGTTTTTCCACCGAACTCGATGAGGCGGGCATCAAACAGCGCACCCATGCGCTATTGGACCGGTACGGCTTTAAGTATGACCTGCAATGGCGCCTATCGGGAAATCCCTTCTTGACCGAAGCGGGCGAATTAGTCGCGGCGACCCATGCCGCGATAAAATCCGTTACCGGTTTCGAAACGCGCGACGACACCGGCGGCGGAACATCGGATGGCCGTTTCATTGCGCCGACCGGCGCGCAGGTCATTGAGCTGGGGCCTCTGAATGAAAGCATCCATAAAATCAACGAGCATATTGCGCTCGACGACCTGGAAATCTTATCCCGCATCTACGAGCAGGTTTTGGTCAATCTGTTGGGAAAGCCGGCGGTGGTTTAGCGGTGGGGTACGGCATTGCGTACCCGCCTAAGCCTAGGGTTGGGCCGGTGCGCTTGCAGCGCGCAAGTTCGCATAATGCGCTTTCCAGCGTTCCACCAGTTCGGAGTTGTCGTGCTTCCAGGGATGAAAGAACGGCGAGTAGTAGCGGAAATAGGGCACCATGATATAAGGAACAATACCCGGTTTAATAAACAAATACCGGATCCAGCCCGTAGCAAAGGGTTTTTTGGCTACAGGCTTCGGTTTGTCCTGTTCTGGCGCTGATTTCTTGGGATTGGCGATTATCATTAATATCGCGCTCAACAGGATCGCCGTCAGCATGCAGACGCTGACCAGCAGCATGACCAGGCAACGCTCGATATAGCCGAGCGGGCCGCCCGCCACCTGTTGATAAACATCAAAGCAAACCGCCTTATGCTCGGTTTCCTCTACGGCATGCCAAAGCCAGAGTTCGGCGTAGACAGGATGCGCCAGCCTCCTGAATGCCGCGCTGTTAAGCAATTGGTCGGCAAACAGCGCGGTAAAATGTTCCAGCGCACAGGAAATAGCCAGCAGGGTGCGCGCCGGATAGATATGCCTGGACGTATCCAGGAACAGTTTGGCGACTTTTTCAATCACGAACATTTGCTTGTTTTGCACTTTCAGCACTTGGTTGCAAAGATCATGCTGTTTGCTGTGCATCGCTTCCTGGGCGATAAACCCAGCGACTTCTTCACGCAACACCGGATCGGTGATTTTATCTTTGTAATGCCGTACCGAATCGATAAAAAACTGTTCGCCGATAGGGAACATGATGGAAATGGCGTTGCAGAAGTTAAAGATGGCCGGATTGCCGCTATACCAGCGGTACGGGAGCTCCGTTGAGAAGCCGAAATCCACTTTTCTGGCTTTGATTGTTATGCAGTCGGGTTTGGTCGGAATCATCTTCTTACCTTTGTAAATAAAACGACTTGATATTGTGTATGCCGGCTTATTGCGCCGTGCAGAGCATATACGGCCAATGAGTCATGCATTACAGCCGAAACTCATGCAACATATACCATTGCTCAAGATTGCCCATAATCCATGTCTCAAGCTGCTGATCCAGCGTTGTAAAAGCCCCTGTAAAGGCAGCATCGCCTGCTGCGACGCTTAGCGGTTCGCCCAGTTTGACGCTAAAGCGCGATGCCGGCTCGCGCCGGGTCCAGACCGGAACAAGCGCGGCATTATAACGCTGGGCCAGGCGCACGGCATAGGCCAGGTTGCTGTGCTGGGTTTGCGGCTTGCGGCCAAAACTCGGCACATTCACCTGGTTTTTTTTAACCTCGTCTATCGCTATCCACAAGGCGCCGTTATTTTCCAGGTGCTTGCAAATAAGCCGCATCGCCGTAGGGCCGCTTTCAATGAGCTTGATAACGCCGCCCATGCGTTCGCGGGCGGCATCGGCAATCCGGCTCGCGAAGCGGTTTCTTACCGGCTTGTACAGGCCCATCACATCGAAGCCGTAACCGATCACATAATTGCCGCAGATTTCCCAGTTGCCGGTATGCGCGAAAACGAAGATGACGGCTTGTTTATGGCTTATGAACGGCTGCAAATAGGCGCTGTTTTCTATCCTTACCCGGTTTTCGGCAAAGAGTTTATCGAGCAGCGAATATTCAG
>SCST01000731.1 GCA_004299465.1 Methylovulum sp.
CAGGATTTGGTCGGCGCAAGATGATAAATGTTGCTCCAGCGCGTCCATGCGCGTGTGCAACCGCGCCAACTCGGCAAGAATCCGCTCTTCCCAGGTCTGGATGTCACCGGCTTCCTGTTCGATTCGCCGCATGCTTCCCCCCAGGATATCCATGTTTTTACCGATCAGCGCCACCGAAACCAGCGCGGTAAACAGCGAGAAGAACACCAGCCCCAATAATATCAGCGCTGATGCCAGCACGCGTCCCAAAAAGGAAACCGGCACCACGTCGCCGAAGCCGACATGGGTCATCGTTACCCAGGCCGACCAAATCCCGTCCAGCGGCGATTTGATATTGGGGTCAATCAAAAACAGCATCAGGCCGACCGCCAGGGTCGCCATCAGCGCAAGCAAGACCACATAACCCAGCTTCCTGGATTTGAAGAGGTCGCCCCTGAGCGAATTCCCCCATTGAATTGCATTACGGCATTCCGATAACCAGCACATAGCGTTTACTCCCGATTTTTTGAGTGATCACTTGATTGAAAATATTACGCCACCCGTTCGGCGCAATAGGCCAGCAGATGCGCTTGGCTGGCGCTGTTTGGGATAGGGAGGGAAGCTGTCGCCATGACTCTTGGCAACCAGCTTTGGTGCATTTTAAGGCCGGCATTGGACATCAGTACGACTTCCACGTCGGGAATGCCGCCGATAAATTTGATTAATTCGAATTCGGTTGGGCTTTTGGGTTTGAGGCAGATTTTGGGCTTGATGCCCTGTTCAGTGATGTAACGCACCAAGTCGCCAAGTCCGGCGGGGGTGTTTTTGAAAGGCCTGGAAAGAATGACAGAGCCTTTGCCCAGCAAGGCCACTATCCATTCATTATCGTCAGTGCTGTCAATACCTACATAACATCGGTCGTTCATTGTTTTACCCTGTGTTGTTAAAGACCAGTCCAGTTTATGCGGATGTGTGTAAAAATGTCGTTAATATTTTTAACTACTCAACAATTAGAAAAATGGAACGCTGGTGACGCTGATCATTATGATATGTAAGATTTTATCTATGCTCATCATATTCATCTGCGTCATCAGCGTTCTATTGTGTTTGATGGCTGGGCAATGGAAAAGGCGCGCGCGGCGCGCCCTACCATCAAAACGCATCATCAACCAGTTTCTGTTCACGAATAACACTGCCGTCTGCCAGGTCGCACAGCACTAGCCATTCCGGGCCGTCGCTCGCCTGTATCTCATAGCGCACCCAAAAATCGCCATGATTATGCAGTACCCGTTGTTTCTCAACTACTCCCGGATGCAAAAACAGCGCCTCTCGCCCGCAGGCTTCGATGTAACGCTTGCTGGAAGGCAAGCTATAGCGGTCGGTATTGACATCCGCATTGGCGACCGGCCCGGCGACCGCGATTATCAGTAAGAATCCGTATCCCAATTTCATAGCAGGCTCCATCAGGCCTAGTGCATGGCGTCCAGCGCCAGGTTTAGGCTTAGCACGTTAACCCTAGGCTCGCCAAACACGCTCCATTGCCGCGCCTCGGTATGCGTCTGCACCATTTCTCTAAGCTTCGCCGGATCTATTTTATGCGCCTTGGCTACTCGATTGACCTGATAATCCGCCGCCGCCGGGCTGATATGCGGGTCCAGCCCGCTGCCCGATGCGGTGATCAGGTCGACCGGAACCGGCGCTTTATTGTCAGGATCGGCGGCTTTTAACGCGTCAATACGGGCTTTGACGGCATCCACCAGGGCCGGGTTAGTCGGTCCCAGGTTTGAGCCGCTGGAGGCGCCGGCATTATTCGGGAAGGGGCCTGTAGCGGAAGGCCGTCCCCAAAAATGGCCGGGGCTGCTGAATGGCTGCCCGATCAGGCTGGAACCTGTCGGCTTGCCGTTGCCGGCCTTCATCAGGCTGCCGTTAGCCTGGTTAGGGAACAGCAGTTGTGCCAGACCGGTTACGACGACCGGATAAATCACGCCCGTCAACACCGTCAATAGTGCAAATAAAATAACCGCAGGTTTGAAATGCTTAACCATTGCCAACTCCTTTAAACGAGGCCCAGCGTGACCAGAACCAGGTCAATCGCTTTAATGCCGATAAATGGGACGATCAAACCGCCTACGCCGTATATCAGCAAATTGTTTTGCAATAACGCGGCGGCGCCGACCGGACTATATTTGATACCTTTTAATGCCAGCGGGATCAGCGCGACGATGATCAGCGCATTAAAAATCACAGCCGACAAGATGGCGCTCGCCGGCGTTGCCAGGTTCATCACATTCAATACGTTAAGCACCGGATAAGTCGTTGCGAACGCGGCCGGGATAATCGCGAAATATTTCGCGACGTCATTGGCGATACTGAAGGTCGTTAATGCGCCGCGCGTCATCAGCATCTGTTTGCCGGTCTCGACGATCTCGATTAACTTGGTCGGATTCGAGTCGAGATCGACCATATTGCCGGCTTCCTTGGCCGCCTGCGTGCCGCTGTTCATCGCTACCGCGACGTCGGCTTGGGCCAGCGCCGGCGCATCGTTGGTGCCATCGCCGGTCATTGCGACCAGACGCCCTTCGGCCTGGTATTGGCGGATTAATTTCAGCTTCGCCTCCGGCGTCGCTTCGGCCAGGAAATCATCGACACCGGCCTCGGCGGCAATCGCGGCGGCTGTTAAACGGTTATCGCCGGTAATCATGATGGTCTTGATGCCCATTTGCCTGAGTTCGGCAAAACGTTCCTTGATGCCGCCTTTGACAATATCCTTGAGTTCGATCACACCCAGCACGCGGGTGCCTTCGGCAACCACCAGCGGCGTACTGCCGCGGCGCGCGACGTCATCGACCAGTTTTTGAAGTTCCGGCGGGAACTTGCCGCCCAGTTCTTCAACATAGCCACGGATGGCATCGGCCGCGCCCTTGCGAATCTGCCGCCCTTCAACATTAACGCCGCTCATGCGGGTTTGCGCGCTGAAATGCATGAAAGTTGCGCCCAGCGAATGCACGTCGCGTTCCCTGAAACCGTATTTCTGCTTTGCCAATACGACAACACTGCGGCCTTCCGGCGTTTCGTCAGCCAATGACGCCAATTGCGCGGCATCGGCGAGTTCTTTGTCGGCTATTCCCCTCGCGGCTATGAAAGCAGAGGCCTGCCGGTTGCCCAGCGTAATCGTGCCGGTCTTGTCCAGCATCAGGACGTCGATGTCGCCGGCCGCTTCGACGGCGCGACCGGAAGTTGCAATGACGTTTTTTTGCATCATGCGGCCTATGCCGGCCACGCCGATCGCCGACAATAAGCCGCCGATAGTCGTCGGAATGAGGCAGACCAGCAGTGCGACCAACACCGTGATCGTGATCGGTTGCCCTGCGCCTGAAGTGGCTACCGCATACAGCGAAAACGGCAGCAAGGTTACGGTCGCCATCAAGAATACCAAGGTCAATGCGACCAACAGTATCGTCAACGCAATCTCGTTAGGGGTTTTTTGGCGTTTGGCGCCTTCGACCATAGAAATCATGCGGTCCAGGAACGCTTCGCCGGGGTTAGCGGTAATGCGCACGACCAGCCAGTCAGACAATACGCGCGTACCGCCGGTTACCGAACTGAAATCGCCGCCCGATTCGCGAATTACCGGCGCGCTTTCGCCGGTAATCGCGCTTTCGTCTACCGACGCGACGCCTTCAATAACTTCGCCGTCACCGGGCACAAAATCGCCGGCTTCTATTAACACCACATCGCCGCGCCGTAAGCTGGAGCCTGCGATCTTGGAATAATTTGAGCCATAACGCGGCTCATCGAGTTTTTTCGCGGCAATATCGCGCTTGGCGCTACGCAGGAATGCGGCCTGCGCCTTGCTGCGCCCTTCGGCGACCGCTTCGGCGAAGTTCGCGAACAAGACCGTGCCCCATAACCATAACGAGATGGCCAAAATAAAATTGGCCGGTTCTTCGCCGTTG
Organism: Methylovulum sp.; assembly: GCA_004299465.1. GTDB lineage: Bacteria > Pseudomonadota > Gammaproteobacteria > Methylococcales > Methylomonadaceae > Methylovulum. The sequence continues at coordinate 3,936 of SCST01000731.1, forward strand.
CCGCCAAGGGCCATCGCCCATAACAGCGTCGTCAGCATACTGCCCAGGTAAACGACAAACATCACCGGATTTTTCCATTGCTGCTGCGGGGCAAGCTTCCGGAATGAATCCACCAAGGCGTCGCCAAGAATTTGCGTGTCGAATAACGACATCGAATCAGATTTTTTACTCATGTTATCTCTCTCATAGATATTCAGTAACATCGTTCCCACGCTCTGCGTGGGAATACATCCTGTAACGCTCCAGCGTTGCGTGACGCTGGAGCGTCACTGTCGGCGTTCCCACGCAGAGCGTGGGAACGATAAGATCCGACATCGCCATTCACAGATATTGCTTATTTAGATGATTCAACGCCGATCATTTGCAGATGCTCGACTATTGGCCCCAAAGCCAGCGCGGGAATAAAGGTCAGCGCGCCAACCATCAGCACGGTGCCGATCAATAACGCGACAAACAACGGCGTATGTGTCGGCAAGGTGCCGGGACCGGTCGGTACGATCTTTTTCGCGGCCAGGGAACCGGCGATAGCCAACACCGGCACAGCCAACCAGTAACGCGAAAACAACATCGCAAAGCCCAGCATGGTGTTATAGAACGGCGTATTCGCCGAGATTCCGCCAAACGCGCTGCCGTTGTTATTGCCTGCCGACGAGAACGCATACAGCACTTCGCTGAAACCGTGCGCGCCCGGATTGAAGACAGAGGCCTTGCCAACATCGACCATAACGGCCAGCGCGGTACCGCCCAAGACGACCAGCGGTGGAATCAGGATCGTGATAGCCGCCATTTTCATCTCGTAGGCTTCGATTTTTTTACCGAGGTATTCGGGCGTGCGACCTATCATCAAACCGGACACAAACACCGCGACGATCGCAAACATAAGCATGCCGTACAGCCCTGAACCGACGCCGCCGAAAATAACTTCGCCCAACTGCATCATCCACATCGGAATCATGCCGCCGATAGGCGTAAACGAGTCATGCATCGCATTGACCGAACCGTTGGAAGCGGCTGTCGTGGCAACCGCCCATAACGCGGAATTGGTAATTCCGAACCGGGTCTCCTTGCCTTCCATGTTGCCGCCGGACTGGCTGGCACTTGCCGACTGGTCGACGCCTAATGCCGTCAATGCCGGGTTGCCGCTTTGTTCCGCCGGCACCGTAACAAAAAGCATCGCGACAAAAACCAGCGTCATCGCGGCCAGAACCGCCCAGCCTTGCCGGGTGTCGCCGACCATCATGCCGAAGGTATAACACAGTGCGGCGGGTATCAGCAGGATGGCCAACACTTCTAAGAAATTGCTCAGCGGCGTCGGGTTTTCCAACGGATGCGCCGAGTTGGCATTGAAAAAGCCGCCGCCGTTGGTGCCGAGTTGTTTGATGGCTACCTGCGAAGCCGCGGGACCCACCGCGATGGTTTGTTCCTTGACTTGGACCGGCTCCATAAGCGGATTGCCGCTCGCATCCTGCAAGGCTTGACCGTCCGCGCCCAGTTTAGGCTGTTCATAATTGACGGTTTCAAGCATCGGCACCGTTTGATAGGGATTGAGCGTCTGTACCACGCCTTGTCCGACCAGCACCAAGGCCAGGACCAGCGATAACGGCATCAGGATGTACAGCGTGCTGCGCGTCAGGTCCACCCAGAAATTGCCGATAGTCTCTGCGTTGCGCCGCGTAAAGCCGCGGATCAGAGCGACCAACGTCGCCATGCCCGCGGCCGCAGAAATAAAATTCTGCACGGTCAGTCCCAGCATCTGGGTCAGGTAACTCATCGTCACTTCACCGCTGTAACCTTGCCAGTTGGTATTCGTCGCAAAGCTGACCGCCGTGTTAAAAGATGAATCCGGACTGACACCGGGCAGGTTTTGCGGGTTAAACGGTAGATAGGCTTGCAGGGATTGCAACGCGAACACCGCCAGCGCACCCAACAGGTTAAACACCAGGAAATCTATTGCATAGCCCGTCCAGCGCATTTCCTCTTTTGGGTCTACGCCGCTTAAGCGATAAATCAAGGTTTCTACCGGCGCAAATAAGCGGTTCAGGCCCGCAGGCTCGCCCTCATAGATCCTCGCCATATACCAGCCTAAGGGTTTTGCCAGTGCCAGCAGCGTCACCACATAAAGCGTAATTTGAAAAAAGCCGTTACTTGTCATCAGAACTTCTCCGGATAAAACAGCGCGGCAATCAGGTAAATGAAAATTACCAATGCCAGCACACCACTTAACAGATACATCAAACTCATGATTATCCCCTTAATTTTTCACAGGCATAGACCAATGCGACAGTGACGGCGAAAAAAACAACCGTCAATACAAGATACACAATACTCATAAAACCACCTTATCTAAAAAGACCAAAGCCACGCTGATTACAGCACCTTTGTCAAAACAGCAACGCCCAGTTTACTTCGGGAAAAGGTAAAAAAACCGTAAAAATTTAAGCCGACGATCGGGCTGTTGCTTTATGATGCCCGGTCATTACTTTCGATACGGGTTTATTATGGAATTAGTTTGGGTGGGTACGGCGTACCTGGCGGGCTTGGTAGCCAGTCGCCTCTATTTTCCGCCGCTGGTGGGTTATTTGATAGCCGGTTACCTGTTATATGCCGCCGGGGTCCACGCCGATGACACATTGGCGCATGTCGCCGACATCGGCATTGAGTTACTGCTGTTTACGGTAGGTTTAAAGCTGAAATTGCGTTCGTTGATACGGCGCGAAGTGCTCAGTGTCGGCGGTTTGCACCTGTTCATTGTCACCGGCGTATCGGTGATTGTTTTCTTTGTTTTTGGCGGACAGGTATCCGGCGGCCTGGTGTTGGGGGTCAGCCTGGCGTTTTCCAGCACGGTGCTTGCCGTTAAGGTCCTCGATGACAGCGGCGAACTGTCCACGATGTATGGGCGGGATGTGCTGAGTATTTTAATTTTGCAGGATATTGTCGCGATCGGCCTGTTGGCATTCGCCAATAACCAACAGCCTATGCTTTGGGCGCCGGCTTTATTATTGCTCCCCCTGTTGCGCCCTTTCGCGTACCGTTTATTAAATATCAGCCGTGATGGTGAATTGAAATTGCTGCTGGGCGTATCGCTGGCGCTGGCGGGCGGCGTATTGGCTGAACATGCCGGCATCTCGAGTGATATAGGCGCACTATTAATGGGCGTCATGCTGGCGGGGCATACGGATATAGACGAGTTCGCCGAAAAGTTATGGAGTTTGAAAGAAGCTTTTCTCGTCGCTTTTTTCCTGCAAATCGGCTTAACCGGTTTGCCGGGATATGACGAAATTTTACAGGCGCTGGGTTTATTATCGTTATTGCCGTTGCAGGGCGGGCTTTTTTTCGCGCTGTTCCTGCTGGTCGGCTTACGGGCGCGGACGGCGTTTGTTTCCTCGCTGGCCTTGATGACCTATAGCGAATTTGCGTTGATTACATCGGATGTCGTTGTTAAGGCGAATCTTTTGCCTCCGGTCTGGCAATCCATTATCGGTTTGGCGGTGGCGCTTTCGCTGGCGGTCGCGGCGCCGTTGAATCACTTTTCCCATCGCCTGTTTTCGTCGCTGGAACATTTATTAGTGCGCTTCGAAAGAAAAGTCGACCATCCTGACAAATTGCCCAGCACTATCGGTGTTGCCGAGTGGCTGGTGGTCGGCATGGGACGTACCGGTGTCTCGGCTTATCTTGAATTCAATCGGCAGGATACCCTGGTTTTGGGTTTGGATGCCGACCCCACCGTGTTGCAGAATCTGCTCGCCGACGGCCGGCGTGTGCTGTACGGCGATGCGGAAGACGCCGAGCTATGGGACAAATTGCCGTTGGCAAGGATCAAGGGCATTATCCTGACCATGCCCGAGTTTGAGGTCCGGTCATCGTCGATCGTGCAATTGAAAATGCGTCGGTTTAAAGGCAATATCGGTACGGTCTGTTTCCATACGAATGAGGAACACGAGCTTTATCGCCTGGGCGCCACGTTTGTTATCCATCCCCTGATAGAAGCAGGCCGGCAATTGGTCGAGCGCATGCTGGATTCACAGGACCGGCCGGTTTAGCTTTGAAGCTACGGGGGGGCAAGTGGTCGAAGTGCTTTCATGCGCGATCCTTAACGGTAATATTGATTTACGTCGGCTTCCTTGGGTCCGACGCAAAGAGCAAGATAATGCCGACCACCGGGCTTAGCAAAATGGAGCCGAAAAAATATCCCCAAAAACCGAATTTCTTGTTAATTCCAAAAATACCCACCAAAAAGCAGGCCGCTACATATATCGTCCACGCCAGCATCATTTACTCCAGGTCAACTGTTTTGAATTTTCCATTGATCATTTCCTTAACCACTATTTTTTTATTGGCAATCAAACTGTTTTGGTCGAATACATAGTGGTTGTAACCGTTTTTATTACCATACTGCAAGGTTGCCGCCACCTTGATGGGTTCTGCGGAAGCTGCCGACTGGATAGCGGAGGCCAGTACCTTGATGGCCTCGTAGCCCTGGAAGGCAAAATAACCCGGCGCATAACCGTAGCTTTGCTTAAACTTGTCAATAAAAAGACGGGGCGACGACGGTATTGGTTTTTCGGGTTCGCCGGCAGGCTTTTGAACCGTCCCGCCATCTTCCGGGAAAACAGAGGCGACATACAGCTTATTGGCGGTTTGATGGGACATTTCCCATACCGTCGCGTCGTCAAGACCTTCACTGCTCAGGATAGGTTTGTTAATCCCCATGGAACGCAACAATTCGATCATTTGCGCTCCCAGTTGGCCCCGTGCCCCAAGCACCACAGCGTCAAAATCATGTTGCATCAGTTGGTAGATAAGGCCCGCTTTGCTGTCGATGTCCCCCGCCCGCTTGTCTTCCTCGGTCGCCAAAAAAGAGCGCGACGCAATGACCTCAACGCCTCCAGGTAGGCCGCCGCCGGTAAGCGTGGTATAAAAATCCATGCCATAATCATCCTGGGTAAACAGTATGATCAATTTGTAAAGTTGGTGTGTTTTTGCGTAATCGATCAAGCGGTCCGCATAGAAACGGTCAGTCGGGTTGATGCTGAAGGTATATTTAAACCGGTGCGCGGTTAATGCAGTATCGGTGGCAAGGGCTGAAATAAACAACACGCCGTTATATTCATAGCTGATAGAGGCCGGTATTGCCGATGCCGACGACGAATGCCCGATCACGGCGGCGATGTTCCGGGTCGCGGAAATGGACAGCCAGGTATCCCTGGCGTCGTCATCAGTGCTGTCATCATATTCGTGCAGCACCAGCCGGGCGATACGGGTCTTTTGGTCGGACACCAGTTTTATGCCGTCCCGGTTGGTTTCGTTAACGGCAAGCCTGGCGCCGTCAAGGAAGCTCTTTTCGTGCAGAAAATTCCATACGACGGCGACATTGATGTCATTATCACTTTGCCGGGTTATTTCTGCCCGCCGCCGTAGCGAGTAATCGTATGTTAAATAATAGCTATAAATACTTTTTAATATAATCAGTATGATAGCGACTAGAACGACAAACGGGCCTATGTATTTTTTACTCATTCTTATTGCCCGGCCGGCCCTCCCAGAATAATGGGCAATTGGTTGCCGCCGTTGCCGATCACGACGATTTTTGCATTCGGCGATTCGGCGAGGGCCTGAGTGGCCTGGATTCCTTTCCATTTCAAGATATCCGGCGTCAATGACTTGTGGATTTTCACATTGTATTCGCTAATTCCATCCGCCTCTATTTTTTTCCTTGTGGCTTCCTGGGCTTCCCGGTCTATCCGGTATTTATAGGCTTCGGCCAGTTGCTTTTGCTCTATCTTGGTTTCAATAGCCGTTTCAACCTGCTTGGGCAACATGATTTGGCGCAAGATGACATCTTCGATGATGATGTAATTGGTTTCAATCTCGGCGACCGTCTTGATGATCATCTGGTGCAGGCTTTCTTCATTGCTGTAAAGCTGGTCCAGGGCCAGTTTTCCCACTAGAACACGCAAGGTATTCTC
>SCST01000943.1 GCA_004299465.1 Methylovulum sp.
AGAGAACGCCGGCAGCCCGGTTGCCAGGGTCCTGGAGGCCGGTCTTGTGGCCGTCATCGACCAGGAAGGTTCAGCCCTCTTCGGCAAGCAATTTCCGCGTCGACTTGAATCGTGTAAGGGGGCGATGCAGCGAGCTACTTCCACAGAAATCTCCCGTCTGGAACGGTATCTGGGTTCATTGGCGACCCTTGGCAATGTCAGCCCATTTGTCGGTCTCTTCGGGACCGTTCTGGGGATCATTCGAGCCTTCGAGGCGATCGCCAAAACAGGATCCGGCGGGCTGGGTACGGTATCAGCCGGGATAGCGGAAGCGCTCGTGGCAACGGCTGCAGGTTTATTTGTGGCTATTCCTGCGGTCATCGCGTACAACTATTTTGTCGGCAGGGTCAAACTGTTTACCGCAGCAATGGACAATGCGGCTTCGGAGATGGTGGACAGGCTGTTGGATCAGGCCGCCCATCACGGAGAGTAAAGAGGACAGGTATGCAGACTAACGGTGGGAAAGATCGGCGAATACTCTCAGAGATCAACATCACTCCTTTGGTGGACGTGACACTTGTCCTGCTGATCATCTTCATGGTCACGACCCCGATGCTCCAGCGTGGCACTGATGTCCAGCTCCCGACAGCGCAGGCGTCGCAGGTGAAAGAAGAGGAGCGTATCACCCTGACGGTGACAAGAGACAGCCGCATTCTCGTCAATAATGAAGAGGTGCCCCGGCAGCAGCTTGAAGCGCGCCTCAAATCCATGACCGGTTCCGGGAAGGAGCGGGTACTCTACTTACGCGGCGATGCCAGGGTCCCGTACGGTTTCGTCATCGATGTGATGGATGCCATCAAATCTTCCGGTATCGAGACGGTCGGGATGATTACCGAGCGAGCAGGGTCCAGATAGCTCGCTTTACCGTTGTGAGGCCACACCCGATATGTTCAGACTGATCCCACGGGAAGAGAAGTTCTTCGAGTACTTCGACAAAGCAGCCAATAATATATTGGAAGGCGCAAAAGTCCTCGTGCAGATGACGGATGAGCGCGGCGCGGACTTTCAGGAACGATGGAAGCGACTCGAGGAGCTCGAGCACGTGGGAGACAAGCTCACTCACCAGATTATCCGAAAGCTGAATCGGACATTCATTACCCCCATCGACCGCGAAGACATTCACAGTCTGGCTGTGGCGCTGGATGACGTCATGGACCTGATCGAGGC
>SCST01000732.1 GCA_004299465.1 Methylovulum sp.
TTATCGTTTGCCTCGGCAACTGCTCCCTGCGTTGCTCTACCTCCTGCATCCTTGCAGTCGTCGGCAACCGCGCCGTTATTGATGCCGGCCAAGACCGGCCTGATGCTGTTATGGCTATTTGCCGCCAGCGTATCCTGCGCCTTTGCGGCCAGCAGCAGCGATCCTTTTGGCATTAACCAGGCCCTCGGGCTGGCCGCGAATCCGGGCGGCACGCCGGCATCGACGACACCGGCGGCGGTGCCGGCATTACCGGTCGCCCCAACCGCCGCGCCGGTGATGTCAACCAGCGCGACCGCCGTGCCGGCTGCGCCGGTGCCCGGCATCAGCACATCGGCGCCGCAGTTTTTCGACTACTCCGTCAACCTGAGCAGCGATGTGTTCGGCGCCAATCTGTTTACCGGCGCCTTTGCGCGTGAAGGCGCGACGCATTTTAACCCCGACTATGTCGTCACGATCGGCGATAATATCCAGGTCCGTTTTTGGGGCGCCTTTGAATACGATGCGCCGCTGATTGTTGACCCGCAGGGCAACATCTTTGTCCCGCATGTCGGCCCGGTGCATGTGCTCGGCGTGCGTAACCAGGAATTGCAGCAAGTCGTCAACACCGCCGTCCGGCGCGTGTTCCGTGCCAACGTCTACAGCTATGCCAGCCTCGCCGCCGCGCAACCGGTGCGCGTGTTCGTCGGCGGCTTCGTCAACCGCCCCGGCCTGTACAGCGGCACCAGCATGGACAGCCTGCTGCATTACCTGGACCAGGCCGGCGGCATCGATGTCGACCGCGGCTCGTTCCTGAATGTACAGGTCAAGCGCGGCAGCTACACGCGCGCCACGCTGAGCCTGTATGACTTCATCCTGCAGGGCCGCATGCCGCTGGTGCAACTGGCCGACGGCGATGTGATCTTCGTCGCGCCGCGCCAGCACACCGTCAAAGTCAACGGCCTGGCCGGCAATGCCAAGCGTTTCGAATTCAGCGACGACGCCCGTAGCGTCGCCGACCTCATCAAAGTCGCCAAACCACAGGCGCAAGCCACCCATGTCCGCGTCACGCGCAATACCGGCACCACCAAAAACGTCGAATATTACCCCTTAAGCGCCGCCCACCAGGTCATGCTGCAGAGCGGCGATGAAATCGAATTCACCGCCGACAAGAAACAGGGCACCATCACCGTGCGCGTCGAAGGCGAACACCTCAGCGCACAGGAATATGTCGTCCCCTACGGCACACGTCTCGGCAAGCTGATGAAACAAGTGCGTTATTCCGAACGCGCCGACGTCAACAGCCTGCAACTGTTCCGGCAAAGCGTGGCGGCGCGGCAAAAACTGATGTTGCAAACCGCACTCAAACGCCTGGAATCCAGCGTACTGACGGTGCGTTCCGGCACCACCGAAGAATCGCAATTACGCAAGGAAGAAGCCGACCTGATGCTGCAATGGGTAGACCGGGCCAAAACCATCGAACCGTCCGGCCAGGTCATGCTGGCCCACGCCGATAACGTCGGTGAACTGTTGCTGGAAAACGGCGACTTGGTCCGTATCCCGGCCATCGATAACCTGGTGCTGGTCAGCGGCGAAGTGATGTTCCCTAACACGATAGCGATAGAAGCCGATAAATCGGTCGAAGACTACATCAAGACGGCGGGCGGTTATTCGCAAAACGCCGACACCTCGCGGATTATCATTGCGCATAAGGACGGCAGCTTTGAAGATACCGAAGAACATTCCGGCTGGTTCGACGCCGACACCGTCATCCGCCCCGGCGATGAAATCCTGGTCTTGCCCAAGGTCGATGCCAAATACCGGCAGTTGTTCAAGGAAGTCTCGACCATGCTTTATCAAATGGCCCTCGGCGCCAGGGTGATTCTTAATTAAATGACACAGCAACTTCGTAGGGCTCGCCGCGCGCGCCTTAGGCATCCAAATACCTAATCCACAACGAAACATTAAAAAAACCCAAGGAAAAAACCATGCAAATCCATAACACCGATCTTCCAGGCGTATTGATTATCGAACCGAAAGTGTTCGGCGATGAACGCGGATATTTCATGGAAACCTGGAACCAGGAACGGTATGCCGGCAGCGTGACGCAAGAAAACTTCGTCCAGGATAATGTCTCTTTTTCCAGGAAAGGCGTATTGCGCGGCCTGCATTTCCAGAAAATCAATCCCCAGGGCAAGCTGGTCTATGTGTTGCTCGGCGAGGTCTTTGACGTAGCCGTAGATATTCGCGTAGGCTCGCCTACTTTCGGGCAATGGACCAGTGTCGTGCTGTCCGCCGAGAATAAAAAACAGTTTTTCATCCCCGCCGGCTTTGCGCACGGTTTTTGCGTAACTTCCGATACGGCGCTATTTGCTTATAAATGCACCGATAAATACAATCCGCAATCGGAAGGCAGTGTGTTATGGAATGACCCTGAGCTCAATATTCCGTGGCCTACCGACGCCCCAGAACTTTCTGCTAAAGATGCGCAAGGCATCAAGCTTGCCGATTTTTCCAAAGAACTTCTTCCTGACTACGCCTCTTTCTAACTCTTTCCGCGATACAACTATGAACAAATCCATACTCGTTACAGGCGGCGCCGGCTTTATCGGCGCCAATTTCGTGATCGACTGGCTGGCTGAGTCCGATGCGCCAGTCATTAATCTTGACTGCCTCACCTATGCAGGCAATATGGAAAACCTGGCCTCGCTGCAAGGCGATGAGCGCCATATCTTTGTCAAAGGCAGCATAGGCGATTCTTCACTTCTTTCAGAATTGCTGGAGAAATACCAACCTTGCGCCATCGTTAATTTCGCCGCCGAATCTCATGTCGACCGTTCCATACATGCACCGGAAGACTTTATTCAAACCAATATCGTCGGCAGCTTCCGTTTGCTCGAAGCAGCACGCGGCTATTGGAACGACCTGTCCGCAGACGACAAGACGGCATTCCGTTTCCTGCATGTCTCTACCGACGAGGTATATGGCTCGCTGAAAAAAGAGGACCCCGCCTTCAGCGAAAGCAACCGCTACGAACCGAACAGCCCTTACTCGGCCAGCAAAGCCGCCAGCGACCACCTGGTGCGCGCTTATCACCATACTTACGGGCTGCCGGTCCTGACAACCAATTGCTCGAACAATTACGGCCCTTACCAGTTCCCGGAAAAACTCATTCCGCTGCTGATTGCCAATGCGCTGGCAGACAAGGCCCTGCCGGTATACGGTGATGGTCAGCAGATTCGCGACTGGCTCTATGTCGGTGACCATTGTTCGGGAATCCGTTGCGTCCTGGCTGCCGGCCGGGTTGGCGAAACCTACAATATCGGCGGCTGGAATGAAATGGCGAATCTCGATATCGTCGATACCGTCTGTGCGCTACTGGACGAATCGCGCCCACGCACCGACGGCAAATCGTACCGCGAACAAATTACTTTTGTTACCGACCGCCCCGGCCATGACCGCCGTTATGCGATAGACGCCAGCAAGATTGAACGGGAACTGGGCTGGAAACCTGCGGAAACTTTTGCGACAGGCATACGCAAAACCATACAGTGGTATCTCGATAATACTGAATGGATAGCCCATGTACAATCCGGCACTTATCGCGACTGGGTAGAAAAAAACTATGCGGAGCGCAACTGATGAAAATCCTGCTGTTCGGTAAAAACGGCCAGGTCGGCTGGGAATTGCAGCGCGCCTTGGCGCCTTTAGGCGAACTGGTGGCGCTGGACAGGCACGCCGATAACGGCCTTTGCGGCGACCTGGCGAACCTCAAAGGCCTGGCCGACACGATAGACCGGCTCAAACCCGACGTCATTGTCAACGCCGCCGCTTATACCGCTGTCGACAAAGCCGAAAGCGAACCGGTGCCGGCCCACACCATCAATGCCCTCGCCAGTGAGGTGATGGCCCAGGCGGCGCGGCGTTCCGGTGCCTGGTTGATCCATTATTCCACTGATTATGTGTTTGACGGCAGCGGCGATAAACCCTGGCAGGAAAGCGATGCGACCGGGCCCTTGGGCGTATACGGAGCGACCAAGTTAAAAGGCGAGCAATTGATACAGGAATCCGGCTGCTCACATATCATTTTGCGGACCAGTTGGGTCTACGGCGCACGCGGCAACAACTTTGCGAAAACCATGCTACGGCTTGCTAAGGAGCGTGACAGCCTTAATGTGATCGACGACCAAATCGGCTCGCCGACGGGCGCCGAACTGCTGGCCGACGTAAGCGCCCATATCATCCGTACCGCTACCCAGCGGCCCGAGGTATCCGGCATCTATCACCTGGTTGCCGCCGGTGAAACCTCATGGTTCAACTATGCCGGTTTTGTGATGGATCATGCGCGTAATGCGGGCCTGACGCTCAAGGTTACACCTGCGGGCCTCTATGCTGTGCCGACCAGCGCATTCCCCACGCCGGCACAGCGTCCGCACAACTCGCGCCTGGATACGTCCAAACTGGAAAATACCTTCAATTTAAAAATGCCGGCTTGGCAGTCCGGCGTTACGCGTATGCTGACTGAAATACTGTAAACAACCAGGCTGCATCCCCGTACAAAAAATCCGGTGCCCACGCGTCGGACCTTAAGCTTAATGGAATTTTTATGAACTTATCAGCAATAAACAGCCCTTCAACAGCCACTGCCAGACGCGGAATTATTTTGGCGGGCGGTTCAGGCACCCGGCTTTATCCGGTTACCAAAGTCGTCTCGAAACAATTACTGCCTATTTATGACAAGCCGATGATTTATTATCCGCTGGCTACACTGATGCTGGCAGGCATCCGCGATATTCTTATCATTTCCACGCCGCAGGATACGCCGCGTTTCGAGCAATTATTGGGTAACGGCAATGACTGGGGCATTAACATCCAATATGCCGTACAGCCCAGCCCGGATGGACTGGCGCAGGCATTTATCATCGGCAAGGAATTCGTCGGCCCTCATCCTGCCGCACTGGTGTTGGGCGATAATATTTTCTACGGGCACGATTTACAAATCCAACTTGAACGCGCAGTAGCCAGGACGGACGGTGCCACGGTGTTTGCATACCATGTCCATGATCCCGAGCGTTACGGTGTCGTCGCATTTGATGATGAAGGCCGCGCCACATCGCTGGAAGAAAAGCCCGAACAACCTCAATCAAACTATGCGGTGACCGGCCTGTATTTTTACGATAACGATGTCGTTGATATTGCAGGAAACCTTAAGCCATCCGCGCGCGGCGAACTGGAAATCACCGACGTCAACCGCGTATACCTGGAGCGTAAACAGCTCTCTGTTGAAATACTGGGCCGCGGTTTCGCGTGGCTGGACACCGGCACCCATGAGAGCCTGATCGAGGCGAGTAATTTCATCGAAACCATCGAACATCGGCAGGGTTTAAAAATAGCCTGCCCTGAAGAAATTGCCTTCCGTAAAGGCTATATTGACGCCGAACAACTGCAAAAACTGGCGCAGCCCCTGGCCAAGAACGGCTATGGCCAATATCTCTACAGCCTGTTGACCGACAAAGTGCTTAGATAAAACGCATTGTCCGGTCACGCCGTACTTTGAACGGTCGAGTTCTCGGTTTTTTTAGCCACACAGAACACGAAGAAAAATATAATACTTCATGTTCTTTGCGGTAAAAAAAACCGCTTAACAATACCGCAACGATGAAAAACCATATTCCCCCCGATAAAAACGCCCCATTATTAGCCACGTCAAAAGCCGTCGCGCAGCTACCGGGTTTGCCAGAATTGCTCGGGCAAACGGTGCTGCATTACCGTGCAGCCAAAACGCTTAATGCCTGCTCCGGTGTCATCGCCTGGGGCCTTAAACCCAGCGCGGCAACGGCAACGGCGTTTGCCCGCCGTCATCGTTTGGCTCTACTAAGACTGGAAGACGGTTTTTTGCGTTCGGTAGCCGTCGGCAGCAACGAGCCGCCGTTATCTATCGTGCAGGATGACATCGGTATCTATTACGACGCATCAGCGCCTTCACGTCTTGAAATGCTGATTTCCCAGACCTTAACGGAAAGCCAGCGGCATCGAACGCAAGCACTTATCGCCGCCTGGCGATCAGCCCGTGTATCCAAATACAACCATGCACGGGAATATGCCGGCAAACTGCCTGAATCTTATGTTCTAGTTGCCGACCAGGTAGCCGGTGATGCATCGATACGATATGGCCTTGCCGACCCGTCGAGTTTCCGGCGCATGCTCGCAGCAGCATTACACGAAAACCCCGGCTGTACGGTGCTGCTTAAAACGCACCCGGACGTCATGCGTGGCCGCAAAAAAGGGCATTTTGACTTGGCCGGGCTTGTCGATGAACCGCGCATACGGATACTGGCCGACAACATACATCCGGTAACGCTGATTGAACACGCTACAGCGATATACTGTGTCA
>SCST01000733.1 GCA_004299465.1 Methylovulum sp.
TACGTCATCATGATTGAATGATGACGTACGCTACTGGATCGCCAATGAGCCTGAATTCGGCAAACGCGCCGTTGCTCTTGAAGATTTGAACACGCCTGAAGACGTTGTTGCAGCGACAGCAAGACTGCCCGGACTGGTCGCTGACGGTGTAAAAATCGTCGCGCCACCGACCTGGGCTTTAGTCACTCTTGACGCCAACAACAAAATCGTTCCTTCTGAGTATGCGAAAGCCATCAAGGCATCCGGCCTGAAAATCATCACTTGGACACTGGAACGCTCCGGTCTTTTGAAAAATGGCGGCGGTTATTATTATCAGTCTGTCACTAACGGTATCAAGACAGATGGCGACACGATGGTAATGCTCGACGTACTCGCGAAAGATGTCGGTGTTATCGGTATCTTCTCCGACTGGGCCGCTACTGTCACGTATTATGCAAACTGCATGAACTTGAAATAAGCGCCTCTTGACAGGTGGGCTGGCGTTTGCCGGCTCACCTGCCTATTCCCCCGCCTCAACAATCAATCACCTACGTGCTTTTCCACAAACCCTGTGGATAACTTTGTGCATAAACAAGGGATAACCGCGTCAACATGCCGTAGTATCAGCCTTTTTGTTAAATTGTAGTATTTTTATACAATTAGTTTTTTATTAATAATCAACTAATTACAATCTAACAGATGCACTGGTTTGGACGGATACGTGCCAAGATAAGTCGATTGACTTAACGGAAACCATCTGTGCATAAAAATGATGATCCTGGCCTAAAGCCTCATTTACCCCAAATGCAATAGTCGCAGCTTCTGGGTATTAAAGGCATTACATCAACGGAAGAATCTGGTCAAAAATCTTGCCGTTTGTGACCAAAATCTGTTTCGGAAAAACACCCTCATTACCGCGAAAATCCGTTACTGTCGCGCCCGCTTCCTTAGCAATCAACGCGCCGGCGGCAACATCGTAAAGATTTAATTCCTGTTCCCAAAACGCATCGACCTGGCCGTCGGCAACCAGGCACAAATCCATAGCCGCCGACCCGAAACGACGCTGGCCGGTCGTTCTTTGCGCAATCCTGCCGAACCGCTCCAGGTTATTATCGGTTAAATAAGAGCGCAAACAGGCAAACCCTGTCGCCACCATCGCATCAGCCAAGTTGCTTTCCGTCGACACGGCAATCGGCAAGCCGTTTTTCCAGGCGCCCTTGCCTTTTTCCGCCGTATAGTAATCATTCAAAGCCGGTGCATAAACCGCTCCCAGGATCAATTCCTGGTCAATTTCCAGCGCGACGCTGATAGACCAGAAATACTGGCCCCTGGAAAAAGAGTGTGTGCCGTCAATCGGGTCGACGACCCATCTTGCGGACTGGTCGGCGGATTGGCCGCTTTCTTCTCCCCAAAAACCGTATTCGGGACATTTTTCGGTCAACGTTGCTTTCAAAAAAGCTTCAACCGCAACATCGGCATCCGTAACAAAATCGCGCGGACTTTTTTTATTGACCGAAAGGCTCTTCAAATCGTTAAAATGAGCCAACGCGATCGATCCTGCGTCACGAACGACGGTTTCAAGATCAGTGATCAAAATAGACATCTATGTACCTTAGATAAAGTATTGTGGGAGCTTGCCCACTGGGTTAAAGACAAGGCACCTGCGCCACCTAAAACAGGACGGCCTGAGCGGTTTTGTTATCACATCAATGCACCGGTTTTTAAAGGTATGGCGCTGAATTGATAATTCTTTTTCAAGCAGTGGTCTAACCATTTTTGCAAAAAATAATTCAAGCGCCATTTGTAGTTCATGATGTCGCCCGTCAAGGCCGGGTCCTGGAAAACCCTGGAGACGCTGAGCCTGGCATGATCGCTTAACACTTCGGCGAGCTGTGCATCCAGGTAAATACGGATGATGACAGCCGGCTCCAGGTATTCATCGCGGTTTTTTTTAAAACAATGGCTAAGTTCAACCGTCATGGTATACGGCGTCTGGTCAATGACTTTAAGGTGCAATGTGCTGTGTAACGGCGCCAAGCCGATAGCCGTATCTTGAACACTGAGTAAATTGGGGATTAATTTGAACAGTTTTTGGTAATTGGATTCACAAATCTGTTCCAGGC
>SCST01000734.1 GCA_004299465.1 Methylovulum sp.
CCTCGGGGCAGACCTGATACAGCCGCTTTCGTGGGCGATGGATAGCCGCGGCATTTATTATGATGCAACGCAGGCCTCAGATTTGGAATACATTTTACAAACTACCGTATTCGATAATGCACTGCTTGAACGCGCCGGACATTTGCGTGAACGCCTCGTTGCCCATGACTTAACCAAATACAATGTCGGTACGACACAGTGGCAACGCCCCGAATACGAAACAGCAAGGCAAACAGTCATCCTGGTACCGGGACAGGTTGAATCGGATGCCTCGCTGACCTTCGGCGCACCGGGCATTCGCAGGAACCTCGATTTATTAACCGCGGTACGCGCAGCAAACCCGGACGGCTATATCGTCTACAAACCGCATCCCGATGTCGTCGCCGGCCTGCGGCACAAAGGGCAGGATGAAGACCAGGCCAAGCGCTGGTGTGATGAAATAGTGGTCGATATTTCAATGGGGTATTTACTGGCGCAGGTCGATGAAGTGCATACGCTGACCTCGCTGGCAGGCTTTGAAGCCTTATTGCGCGGAAAAAAAGTCGTGTGCTACGGACTGCCTTTTTATGCCGGCTGGGGATTGACCGAAGACCTGTTATCACTGGAACGGCGCGCGCGAAAACTGGCATTGAATGAGCTAATAGCCGGCGTTTTGATTCTTTACCCCACTTATGTGAGCCGCACTACCGGCAAATTTACGACACCGGAACGGGCGCTCGATGAATTACTGGATTGGCGCGCGCATAATGCGCCGACTTTACCGTACTGGCGTAAAGCCCTGCGTTGGCTATTGAAGCTTGAAATGCGGATCAACGATTACTGTAAACGGATACGGCAATAAACAACGCCGCCTGTATATGCAATTATTACAATAACTTGCCATCCAGATTATTCGGGATATATTAAACGTCCCAAAACAATAAAAAAGAGAGAGTTATCATGAAATTACTATATGGTTTCTTAAAGATAATTGCGGGTATAGCGGTGCTTTACTCTATCTTAGTCTTTCTACCCATGCTGTTCACCTATATATCCTCAGGCAGCGCCAGACCTTGATATTTGAAATTGTTATCTGGAGTTCAATGATTGAACTCCAGACCACCCGGCCTTAACCAAACCGCTCAATCATTTTTTCCGCCTGCTCGGCAAACTGCTCAAGATTGCTTTTTTTGACCGTCTCCACCGGGAAACCAACGCTGTAGTTAAATTAATATTAGGCGACAACAGCGCCCACAGCAGCGCAATGACGAGAACATGTCCCGAAGTTTTCATGTCGCCATAGTAAAAATAATAAAAAGAACCGATAAGCGCCATAACGCCGGGCACAATCCAGCGGTTCTTTCTTATATTTTGCTGTATTTCCGCATTTCTCAATAATTTTTAGTATTTAAGTCAATTGTAGAAACTAACGCTTTGGATGAATTTTATGACTGAAAACTTGGCTGACAACGTAGTGGCTTTAACCCCTCCTTCACCCGTAGCAGAAATAGAGCCTGATAAGGCCAGTCAGATGATCCTTTTGGCTGATGATGTCATGCATAAACTTGATGAACAAGTCAGGCAATTTGTCGAAGACACCGTAGATATGGACAAGGACGGCACGGTTTTTAAGCAGCGTTTGGCAAGTATCCATCATTTGGGCAATGCGGACATACGTAAATCGGCTGCATTAAGTAACCGTATGCTGGAAAAGCCCGTTAAGGTTTTAAGCAATGGCCTGTTCAATGAGACTTCCACGATAGGGAAAAACTTGCTTGAACTGCGTTGTACTGTTGATGCCCTTAACCCTGCCCGACAAGGCAATTTATTTAAACCGCGCAAGCTCTTAGGCTTTATTCCTTTCGGCAATAAAATAGAAGCGTATTTTAAGCAATACGCGTCCGCCCAAGATCACTTAAACAGCATTCTGGAAGGACTGGCAGATAGCAAAGATGAATTGCTGAGGGACAATGTCGCTATAGAAATGGAAAAAGTGGAGTTGTGGAACACGATGCAAGGCATTGAACAATGTATTTACATGGGTAAAAAGCTGGATGAAAAATTGACTGGGCAGATTGCCGAAATCGAGGCGAAAGATGTAGAAAAAGCCAGAATCATAAAAGAAGAACTACTGTTTTATACCCGCCAAAAAGTCATTGATTTACAAACCCAACAAGCTGTGAGCATACAGGGCTATCTAGTTTTAGATCTCATTCGGAAAAACAATTTGGAGTTGATTAAAGGAGTCGAGCGGGCATCAACAACAACGATTTCCGCTTTGCGCACGGCGGTAATGACCGCGCAAGCACTAGGCAATCAGAGCTTGGTGTTGAAGCAAATTAAATCTTTAAACACCACGACCGAAAACATCATTGTCACGACTAGCGCCATGTTAAAAAGCCAAAGCGCCGGTATTCAACAGCAAGCGAGCAACAGCATGATCGGCGTTAACAAACTACAACAGGCTTTCGACAATATTTTTGTCAGCATGGATATGATTTCTGACTATAAAGGCAAGGCTTTAGAAAACATGCAGCAGACAGTTAACGGCTTGTCGGCGCAGATAAACCGGGCGGAAAAATATTTGCAACAGGTAAAGGAAAATGACGAGAAAACTGCTAATCAATATAGCGGCATAGACACAAAGTGAAACCTTTTTTGAAAAGAGCGCTAAGCAGGAGATGGGCGCGCTTTTAACTTATCTCTCACACCATACACCTGCACAACTAAGCGAATTCATATCATAAATAGTCGAATGCCCAGGATTGCCTAGCGGATAAAGCACTCCTTTAGCTACGATAAAAATGACCGCATTCTTACCAAACAATCCCGCCGGTATCGTTATTGATTTTAGTACAACATAGCTTTTTATCAGGTCTACACTAGTCTTTGAAACCAAACCATTTATTCGTTTTTTAGTATTTACAAGCCCTGTGGCTTCATAATAATCATTAAGATCGCGCACAGTTGCAGGACGCAAAGCCCCTGCTTCAATAAGGGCGTTAATGCCTAATTGACCTGCCAACGGTGCGTTTACTTCGCCAATAATTTCTCTGGAAGAAGGAAACTCACTGATTTCAAACGGCTCGCCAAAAACTATTTGACCGTCGGCGGCTTGATAATACAACTGGGGAGACTTGCCCAGAATGGCATTTAATGTTTTATCGGCTTGGTCTAATATTCTTCCATCACCGATATAAAAATAACCACAAGGAGATTTTTCCTCATAAGTTGCCGTCAGCAAAGGAATTTTAGGATCAAGGCCGATCACTTTTTGGCTTTCGTATCCGGACACCAGCACACCGACTAAATCAGTATTCGCTGTTTTATAAATACGCCAAACCGAAGCGTCATAAGCCCCTAAAGCCAACACAACCGGCTGGTTTGGGATGTTGATCTTCACCGTAAATTCCGTAGCGACATCGCCCGATTGATCAATGGAATAGTTTAATTCGTGACCTTGATGACTACCGCCCGCATACAACACATAATCAGTTGGCAGTTTTTGTACAAACACAGTGCAGGCATTGACCAGATTATGCACAGCATGCTTAAGCTGTTTATGTTGTGTTTCTGAAAGTGGGGGGTTAAGAAGAACTTGCTCATCTCTAGTCTGCCTGCCTTCAATTGAAGCAACAATGCCCAGGTAAGCTGCGTGCAAGACATTGACAAACAACAGCAATGTTACACTGATACCTAGCAATTTCCGTACAAACGATATTTGAGACGGCTTAGTCTGTCTAGGGACAAACAAATTACTTTGTTTCAAAAAAAGAATTGGCGGCTTTAAACCGTTCTTCCAAAAATAGCCCATTTTCAATAACCGTACGAGCATCGTTCATCACCGCCTCTTTAAGCATTGAATGCAAGTGTTCTGCCAACAAGTTAAGTTGTTCTAACAATAATTCTTCGGCCGTTTTTCCGTCACTTAGCATTTCAATTTTAGCAAACTCAGCAGGAAGTTTAAGATAATTATCCAACGTAATCGGCAAGTAGACTTCAATCACCCGTTCAAGTAATTTCAACTCTTCAATGCGCGCAGGATTGGTTTCCAAACGCGGCCTGAGTTCGGCGCCACATTGGCAGATTTTGATAAGGATGTTAAACGCGTTTTCAGGGATTCTTTTTTCTACCTTTGCCAGAATTGCCGCGCGCCCATCACTTAATGGATGTGCTCGAGCGATTGTTTTTTGTGCCAATGGTTTGCTTGGTTTCGCCATTAACGTGTCGGCAAGCCACCAACCAATAGAATAAGACCCTACCAGCGTAATAGGC
>SCST01000735.1 GCA_004299465.1 Methylovulum sp.
ACAACAGCAGCCAATTCAGCATCTTCGAGCTTATCCAGCAATATTTCATAAGCTTTAGCCGGAATGCAATAAAACGCAGGTTCATTATGGTCAAGAATTGCCACCGGAAAACCATTGCCAGCGGCTACTGTTGCTAATGGATTATTTTTTAGTTCTGCAAGGCTGGCGGCGGTTTCTGCAAGAACGGTGGTTGGCATGTTTTTCTCCATTTTTTTATGTCAGTATCTTAGCCCAATGGCTAATCATCATATTTTTCGCTTAATAAACGGACGATTATCTGTTAAATCTGTAAGGGTTTTCATGTCAAATTGAGCTAATCCAACAATGCTTTTAACATCGTAGAATCCCAATTTTCTCAACACTGGGGCTATAGCTGCCCACGCCGAATTAATATCTTGATTCATAATGATTAAATTGTGGGATGCACCGTAATACTCCCCCGCCCATCCTCAGTAATCTCATCATCACTAATTTTAAAGTTGCCCAGTTTCATGGTCAGGTAGCGGTCGAAATATTCTTTCAAACCTTTTTCTACAGACGAATCAAAATCCGGTTTGACCACATGGGTGGTTCCCCATTTGGTTGCCACGACTTTGCCATCGACCACGACCAATTCGCCATCCTTAAACACATAATCGGGTTTTTCGAACATCTGCTCACGATTAGGGTTGTCGGTGTAGACGGTGATGTCGGCCCAGTTGCCTGCGCTCAAGCCGCCACGGTCTTTCAGGCCGATCAGTTTAGCCGCGCCGGCGCGGGTCATGATGGCGATTTCCTGCAAGCTGTATTCGCGGTCTATCGAGGCCAGCGTGGTCATTTTCTGCGCTTCGGGGTGTATCGTCGCCAGCATGTCATTGCGGAAGCTTTTGTCCATCAGCAGGCGGATCAAATGCGGATAACTCGTGAACGGCGCGCCGTTGGGGTGGTCGGTGGTCAGGAAAATACGCCACGGGTCTTCGACCAGCAAGAAGGTTTCGAGGCCAATCGCCCATTGCAGCGCGTTGACGAAATTCTGATCGCGATACTTAAACGGCACGACGCCGCAACCGGCATCGCATTCGATGTCCATCGTGACCCATTTGTTAGGGCTGGCGTGTTTGTGGTTCGCGTGTTGGCGCATGTTGTCGCCGGACGCCGTGACGGTCTGCCCGAACAGGATTTGCCCGACGTCGATCGTGATATTCTTGTTCTTATTGATCGCTTCGGCTATCTGCGCAGCCCCGGACGAAAACTTGAAATCGCCTTCGGTGCCGTAGCTGTGGAATTGGATATGCGTCAAATGCATCGGCAGGCCGCCTATGCCTTCAATGGTGTCCAGCGTGGTCTGCATATTGCCGGGTACGCCGAGGTTACAGCCGTGCACATGCAAGGGATGACTGACGCCGATTTCCTTGACGGCGGTTGCCAGCACGCGCAGGATCTCGCGCGGCGTGACGCCGTAATGGGCGTTTTGTTCGTCCAGGTCGAGCTTGCGCTGGTTGAATTTGAACGCATTGATACCGCCGGGATTGACGACTTTAATGCCGATCGCCTTGGCCGAGTTAATCGTCCATGCGACATAATCGTTGATGGCTTTCTGGTCTTTTTTAGCCGTCAGCATGCGCAGCAAATAATCGTCGCTGCCGAGCATGACGTAACCGCCTTTATCCAAAATGGGGATGTCGCCCATTTCCATGTGCGCCTGGCGGGCGTTAATCGGCAAAAGCGCAGGCTCGAAACCGGTCGTATAACCCATTTCAGCATAGCGGTAACCGGTCACGAAGGTGCTGGGCATCGCATGGCCGCAGCCGGAACGACAGATATGCGTCCTGGCGACCGGGTCGGCCCTGTGGTCTTCCGGCAATAAAGTCCGTGCGATATTGCCCTTGCCGCCGCCGATGTGCGTGTGCATGTCGATGGCCCCGGACATGACCACTTTGCCTTTCAGGTCATATTCTTTATCGGGTTTGGCTTCAGAAGGCGAGTTGATGATACGTCCGTCCTGGATGTAAATGTCCTGCTGCTGGCCTGCTATGCCGCTGGCCGGGTCATAGACGATACCGCCGGTGAGTTTGATTAACATGGGGTTTCCTTAAAAACGGTTTTTTTAATTTAAAAATACAGTGAGTTGGTGATAGTTTAGCCGCGTACAAATGTTTGCCGGTTATTGGGGAACAACTACGACAGGATTTAAACCCATGCGCGTGGCACGTCTAGCAAATTTTTTGTCATCAAAAGAAGCCGCATCGGCACACACTTTATAGCTGGCGTGATGCAAGGCATCGGCAAAATCAAGACCCCATTCAAAGGCTTGCTGTTTCTGTAACTGATTGTCTTGATTAATGATCGTCAATTCAAAATACTCTAAAAAATGCGCCAACACGTCTTGGCTCATGGCATTTTTGGAAAGCGAATAGCAATGTCTTATTCATCCAAACTAATCTGCGCTTGCATTTGTTAACCCCCTCTACACTCTGATTTGTAGAAATCAATCTTCTTCGGTAAGGCAGTCAAATCCGTAGCTGACGCATAGTTTAGTGAAAAGTTTATCAAGCTCAATCGTCCGCCCAAGTGTCGAAAATTTCATTCACGCTCATTTCCAATTCTGGAAATAAATGCGGTACAGCCATATCATCGTTAGCGTACATTTGTTTTAGTTCATATTTTTGCTGGGCATTTAATACGAATTGGTGAATGGTTTGGTGTTCTGGGAACACTAGCCAATATTCCGTCACACCGCTTTCTTGATATAACTCGTATTTAATATGAATTTCCCGTTTTGAATTGCCTTTTGAGAGGATTTCAATAATCCAATCGGGTGCGCCGTTACAGCCTTGTTTATCTAACTTTTCTTCAGGCTGACAAATGACGCATAAATCGGGTTGTACGACGGTTTGTATTTCTTGATTTTTTAAAATGGATTTTTTACGGTCGTATAATCGGACATCAAAAGGCGCGGCATAAACGCGGCATTTTTTGTGTTTAAAGTAAACCAATAAATAACGCATTAAATTGCTGGAAATATCTTGATGCCTGACATTAGGCGCAGGCGACATAACCATAATTTTGCCTTTGATTAATTCCACGGCTTCTTTTATCTGCCAGGTCAAATAATCGGCATAACTGTAGCTTTGGTTTAAATCCAGTTGGTCGAGATGGATGATTTTGGACATGGCATTTCTCGGCTTTGTTAGATTGGGCTGCCTAACCTACATGATTATATGGCCCGTTCTATCGCGTTGAGTACATCCGCGGTACTTGGCAAGCCCGAGTCCCGTAATTTTTTCAGGCGAATCGCCACGACGTTATCCATGCGATACGCATGGCCAGCATGGTCGATACCAGGCGTGCCGACCGGGATAAACACGTCCGGTTCTTTCGCGAAGGTCATGCCGGAGCGGCCGATGACTATCGTCGGCAAATCGGTGACCGGCGGTACGGCATTGACATTAAACGCCTGCACCCAAAGCAGCGCATCGGCTTCGCCGCTTTCCAGCAGCACGCGGGAATCATTCAGGAACGGGTCGTATTCGGGATAACCGCGGCTAAAGCGCGTGCGCGCCGGATAGCCGGTCGTCCAACCGCAAACCTGGTTAGCGGTTTGGTCGCCTTCCTTGCCGGCCAGCGGCAAGCCGGAACAGCGGGTGCTTTGATTGTTAATGTCTTTGATCATCTCGGACAGCGTCTGCACGGTCAACTCGGCCTGGCGATAAGCCAATGCGCCCGCCGCCCAGGTGACCACGCCGTATTTTGCAGCCTTGAGCTGATCGGCTATGGCCTGTAAATCGGCAACGGCAATACCGCCGACGGCATCGCTACGAATCGGCTGTTTTTTCACCAAGGCCCTTAAGACGGCAATCACCGCCGGCAAATCTTCGAGATGGCATTCGTACACTTGCGCCTTGTCGCCGTTAGGCGAAACAGACGCGTCGCCGGACGGGGCTTTGCCGAGATAAATGACTTGACGACAACTGGAGTCTTCCAGGAACATCGCGTCCGTCCATAAGTAACGCTCGAAAAAGCGCGGCGCGAAAGCTTCCAGGTCGGTGCCGACGACCAACAATAAATCGCAACGGTTTTTCACTTCCGCCAAGGTCGTATTCATCCAGCCGGAATCCTGCAAGGCCAGGAAATTGTTGCGCGCGCCGGTAAAATTCATGTTGTCGACGACCGCGCCGCAACGGTCGGCCAAGGCCAGCAATCCGCGCATGCCGTTGACATCGGTCGCGCAACCGCCGAACACCGGCAGTTTGGTGTCTTTCAGCAATGCCGCCACCTTAGCGACGGCAACATCCAGGCCGACTTCGTTGCCGTCGACGCGCGGGCGGGTGTCGCCGATCGCTTGTTCAAACATCGGCGTGTTGACCGCGCAGCCGTTGGCCATCACTTTCAGCGATACGCCATCGACCCGCACCGTCAGGTCGTCAGTACCCGTGCCGCAAAAAGGGCTCGGCACTTCAGTTATTTCAGTCATTGAGCTGTCCTTTATTTATTTGTTGGTTCGTTCTAAAAAAGCTGATGACCAGCGGTTTTATGTCGGTATTCTAGCGCGAATTAATCGTACTGTCTCAACAAACACGGCCTGGCAAGGCCTTAGGCGGCATCCTCTTGATACACCTCAACAAGCTATACCCGCACAATGCCCCGCCATCATATCCCGCCGGTTTAGCCGGTATTTTTTACAAAAATTTACGGCAATCCGTCACATCGTCCGCCCGTTTTCTTTTGATACCCTGTACCTGCAGTAAAAACAACCATCTACAACAATTGGAGCGTGCAACATGTTTAGCAATCAAAGAAAGCTGGTATCCGGCTTATGTTTACTTACCGTCAGCGTAATATCCATTCCCGGCGCTGGCGCCGCCGACCGGGAAATCGGCGGCTATGTCGACCGGGCCGAAAGCCGGTTTGTGCGTAACGTCTGGAATTTTGTCAAGAACTTCCAAAGCTGGCAAGCCATAGGCGGCAATCGTTATAAAGAGGTTCAGTATTATTATGCCGAGCCTTTCATGTTCGACGGTTCACATCAAAACTATGTCGACAAGATGGATGTCGCATATGTCGCGGGCCATGGCAATCAATACTACATCCAGACCAATCAAAGCGCGGGTCAAGGCGTCGATTTACGCTTCGTGCCGCCTTACGGCGACCTAGCCAATAACGGGGACCTGGAATTTATGATTATCGAGTCTTGCTACACCGTCACATCGGCGCCGGAAGCCGCGGATTGGTGGACGCCGTTCTCGCCGATGTTCCAGGGCCTGCACCAATTAGTCGGCTTTCATACCCTCAGCAACTCCGACAACGGCATCCCGAATAATTATGCCAATAAGCTCAAAGCAAACGGCGGGGTATGGCAATCCTGGTTTGCCGCCGTCAATGAAGAGCGCTATTGGATATTCAATCCGACCAATTCGGACGGCTCGCCTTATCCCGGACTCGCCAGTGCGATCATGTACAACTCTACCGAGAATGACCGCCTCGGCGCTTATGCCGCTGATCCCGCCGGCGGCACAGCAGGCATGAAAACCTGGTGGCAGTATTAATCCCAATATTTAACGGAGCACACAATCATGAATGCGAAAAAACTTATTTCAGCCATCCTTTTGGTAATCGGAAACGCCGGCCTTATCGGTACGCAAGCATTTGCCGCGACAACCAGCGACAACCTGTTCGTCTACAATTTTGAAGAAACACCGGTGCAAAACGTCGAGAATTCGAAAGCCTTGATGAGACAATTCCTGGGCGATGAATCAGTAGACAGGCTTAACCCGGCACTCGATAAAACCGTGCGTTATGTCTCGCCTAACGACGTCAACACGACGTTCGAGCACAACCTGGTTACCGGCGACATCCGCTTCCACCGCAATTTTGCCCGCTACATGGGCGATTATAAACCTGAGCTTCCCAGTACGGACGAGGCGTTTAAGGCCGCAGAACTTTTTCTTGAAGAAAACAAGTTATTACCGACCAACCCATCGGAATTAAAAATCGTTCATATCGGCGGATTACGCGCGACAACGGTGATTGACGGAAAACAAGCCGGCCCGGTCATCGACAAATTGATTACGCTGAATTACTCGCGTGAAATCGGCGGCTTGCCGGTCATCGGCCCAGGGTCAAAAATGATTATTGATATTGGCGAAAAAGGAGAAGTCCTGAGTTTGACAAGACATTGGCGTGAATTATCACCTAAGGCCCGTGAAATCAGCCCTGGAGAAATGTACTCTTTGGATGAAGCACAGCGCTTGGCGTCATTACAAATCGGTAAAGAATTCGGCAAAGAGGCGAAATTTGAACTGCTAGGCTCACAGATAACCTATTTCGATAATAACGGCCGACTGCTGCAACCTGTCTATGCTTTCCAGGCTAAAATCTTCTTGCCTGACCAACAAACGCAAGCCTTCGATTACGTCAGCGTGATCCCTGTCCTGAAAAA
>SCST01000736.1 GCA_004299465.1 Methylovulum sp.
GCCATTACGTTGAGCCTTGCCCGTTGGTCTTTTAAGCAGCGCTTGATCGCCATAGACCAGCTTGATAATTTCCTTTTTTGCATCCAGCCAGTCCAGCAGTTCATAACCCGGATGGAAATTGCGCTTTTCCGCCTTGTAATAAGCGGCTTCAGCTATCATGACTTCCAGGTCGGCGGCAAGCGGTTGCGCCGGCGGCAGTGGCGGCAACGAGAAACCGAATCGCAGCAGAGGGATAAAATCCTGCGGCGAGTGTCCGTCAATGCCGATCGCAGCCGGCTTGCATGCGGTCAATGAGCCGAACAGCCGGTCCCATAGCGATAATACCGCGCCATAATTACTGTCATGTTCATGACGTTGCACGGAATGATGTGTGCGATGCAGGGATGGGACAATAATGGCATGGCCCAGCAATTTTTCGCCTTTGAAAGTAATATTGGTGTGATGAAACATGACGAATAAGGTAATAATGGCCTCATTCACCAGCACCATGACCTGGTCGATACCCAGTAAAACAATATAGGAGGCTTTCAGGACGTTGGTGATGAGCAGTTCGATAACATGAATCCGGAATGCCGTTGAAATATTTAAATAAGGATCGTTATGATGCACGCGGTGAAACATCCACAGATGATCGAAGTGGTGGCATGCCTTATGCCAGAGATACAGCAGCAAATCGAGCAGGACAAAAGACAGGACGGCTTGCCACAAGGGGTTATCCAGATAACGCAGCAGCCCTTGATGTGAATAGCGTTGGGCGAGTAAAAAAAGCGATGAAATCGATAATAACGACATAACGGTGCTGTTAAAAACAAACAGGCTGATGTTGGTTTTATAAGACCGGCGCAACGCTTTTGTCGGCAGCTTTTCCCGCGGGAAAATAAATTCAAGTGTTGAAAATAAGCCAAAGAACACCAGCAGGACGAATGCCGCCAATTCTCCCGATAAGATGCTTGGCCATTTGAAATGTATTTCAAATAAAGCAGTTAGATTTAACATGGCTGATTCCTCAATAAACGGCTAATGCAGGTATTCAGGATAATGTGTTTCAAGTAAAAAAGTGGTTAAATTTAACATGGTTTTTCCTCAAGATAAGGCGGGTACACGTATTCAGACCAACCAGTGTAAGCATACTCGGCGTTAGTGACAGGGTCATGAAACAGGCGGTGTACCGGATAGTCGTCCTGTAAAAACATACGCTAAATAATCGCAGCATGTTACATGCCATTAAACGAGCCGTAGTCGTCCGGTGGTGGCCGGCGTTGCTTATATAGCGCTGTGAGCCTTGATAGGCAAGGGCTATAGCGGTTAAATGACAGCTTGTGGGAGTCGTTGCGGGTTAAGCGAAGTGGGGTAGCTGGGACATCTTTAAAACATCCGCTTGTATCAAACAGGTGCAATTGTATTTAAATATGCACCAAATATATTTATTTTTAGCACTATTATTTACTAATAGTGTACATATTGTAAACCGCTATAAGCTGAACATGCTGGCGTCTTGCTTGACTGCTGCTGTTTTACAAGCAATCGCCGTATTCCAAAACTAAAAGCCGGTAATCAAAAATGCAGGAACAGGTCCCGTTTTTGCCCGGCTTGTCCCGCCAGCAGTCATTACAGGCGGGGGACAATAAAAATAGGCCAGGCAAAAAAAGATGACGGCGTCAATGGGGTTAAACAAGCGGGTATACATAAAAATGATCGGCAAGATATTGATAAACCTATCAAGCGATTGTTTGACCGAAAAATAGGCGGCTCAAAAATATCGGCA
>SCST01000737.1 GCA_004299465.1 Methylovulum sp.
CTGACTTCAAAATGTGCCGTGCCGGTCGCTTTGTCCAATAGATGCAGGTAATAGGGGATGACGCCGACCTCAAATAAGCGTTCGCTCAATGCAGACAACACCCCGGCATTATCATTGACGCCTTTCAGCAAGACCGATTGGTTCAGCAAGGTGATGCCGCTGTTTTTTAAGCGCTTACACGCCGCCATGACACGGCTGCTGATTTCATTGGCATGGTTGCAATGCACAACGACGACGATTTGTTTAGCGCTGTTGCTTAATAGGTCGAGCAATGCATCGGTGATGCGTGCCGGCAAAACGACCGGCAGCCGGGTGTGTATGCGGATACGCCTTAACTGTTGGATGCCGTTTAATTGCGTGATCAATTTTGCTAATCGCGCGTCGCTGAGCAGTAACGGATCGCCGCCGCTTAAAATGACTTCCGTGATGCCGGCGTCTGACGCGATATAGGCCATAGCGGCTTCTTCCTGCTGTTTGCCGAGTTGCAAGTCGGCGTAAGGGAAATTGCGTCGGAAGCAATACCGGCAATTAATCGCGCAACTGCCGGTATTGATCAATAAAACCCGTCCCTGATATTTATGAATGACGCCGGTTTGCGCGGCGGCCGGTAAATCGCCGACAGGGTCGCTGGTGTATCCGGGATAGGTCAGCATTTCATCGTTTACAGGCAGTACCTGCCGCAGTAAAGGATCCTGCGGATTGGCTTTTTCTATGCAGGCGGCGAAGCTTAAGGGTACGCGCAATGGGAAATTTTTGGTCGCGGTGACTGACACCGGCAGCCTGTCGGGTGATAGATGCAGGTAAGTACATAAGTCTTCAATACGGTTAAAGGCTTCGCCAAGTTGCTGCTGCCAGCTTTTGGCAAAGTGTTCGGTTTCATTGTAGGGTTCAGTCATCAAAAGGTATTTAAAGTTTCTATCAATAATGACCTCCATTATAATGACGGACTTTTAATTATTGTGTCATCTTGAGGATAAAATGGCTGTTTATAGCACTAATGAGTTTAAAGCCGGGTTAAAAATCATGCTGGATAATGATCCCTGTGCAATTATTGAAAACGAATTTGTAAAGCCGGGTAAGGGGCAGGCATTTAACCGCGTTAAAATCAGGAACCTGAAAACCGGCCGCGTGATTGAGCGGACATTCAAGTCAGGCGAATCGCTGGAAGGCGCCGATGTTGTCGATGTCGAAATGCAATACCTGTACAACGATGGAGAATATCGGCATTTCATGGTGCAGGATACTTTTGAGCAATACCAGGCCGATCAAAAAATCGTCGGTGATGCGAGCCTGTGGCTGAAAGACCAGGATTTCTGTACCGTTACGTTATGGAATGACGCGCCGCTGGCGGTTACGCCGGCTAATTTTGTCGAATTGGCTATTGTCGAAACAGACCCCGGCGTGCGCGGCGATACTTCCGGCGGCGGCGGCAAACCGGCCAAGCTTGAAACGGGGGCTGTCGTCAGGGTGCCGTTATTCGTGCAGCAGGGTGAGGTTATCAAGGCTGATACGCGCACCGGTGAGTATATCTCGCGCGTCAAAGAATAGTGGATAAGGCCTGGCAACCCTCGTGCAAACTGGAGTCTTTGCACTTAAGGGCGCGGGTCTTGCATGAGATACGGCGCTTTTTTGCCGAACGCGCTGTCCTTGAAGTTGAAACGCCGCTGTTGTGCCACGGTATCGGTACCGACCCCCAGCTGGATTTTTTTACTACGGTATATTGTTTGCCGCCGTTACGGCAGGCTTTGTTTTTGCAAACATCGCCTGAGTTTGCGATGAAGCGTTTGCTGGCAGCGGGTAGCGGCTCGATTTATCAAATCTGTAAGGCGTTCAGGAACGGTGAGTCGGGACGTTTTCATAATCCTGAATTTACGATATTGGAATGGTACCGGGTTGGCTTCAGCCTGCCTCGACTCATGGACGAAATCACCGAGCTGGTTGGCGAGCTGTTTGCAGGAAAAGGCTTAAAACCGGCGCAGCGTATCAGTTACCAGGCTGTTTTCCAGCAGCATACGGGCCTGGATCCGCTGGTATTTTCCTGCCGGGATTATCGAGCTTATGCCGTAGATAACCACATATCTGAAGCCGCGGGATTATGCGGGCACGATCATGCCTTATGGCTGGATTTTATTTTCAGCCATAAGGTGCAGCCGTATTTGGGGGATAACGCCTTATGCCTGGTATACGGTTATCCCGCCTGTCAATCGTCATTAGCGCGACTCAATGCGCAAAATCCCAAGATTACGGATCGAGTCGAACTTTTTATTAATGGCGTTGAACTGGGTAACGGGTTTTATGAATTAACCGATGCTGTAGAGCAGGACAGGCGTTTTAACGAAGAAACCAGCATCAGGCAACAACGCCGGCTGCCTGCGTCGATCAAGGATAAGCATCTTGTCGCGGCGCTGGCCGCGGGCCTGCCTGATTGCTCGGGCATAGCGATAGGGCTGGACCGCTTGCTGATGTTGTTGTCGGGCAGTGCGTCCATTAATGATGTGCTGGCTTTTCCTGTTGACAGGGCCTAAGCGGTTTGACGCGTTACTGTGTTATAATCTCAAACGTTTTTACTCATCACGATGTTTTATTTTTAGCTGCCTACATGAAGAACCCAAAAACTTTTTCTCGTTTGTTATTGTTGTGCCTGCTTGTTTCCCCAGCGGTTAAAAGTGATGAAGCATTCGTTGTCCGGGATATTCAAGTCAAAGGCTTGCAGCGTATTTCGCTGGGTACGGTTTATAACTACCTGCCGGTCAGTGTCGGTGAGAAGTTTTCCGGGGAGAATGTTGCGCCGGCTATCAGGGCATTGTTCAAGACAGGTTTTTTTAAGGATATTTCTCTCGAAAGAGAAGGGTCAACGCTGATTGTCAATGTCGTTGAGCGCCCGTCCATCGCCAAAATTATTTTTGAAGGCAATAAGGACTTATCCAAGGATGATTTAAAAAAGGCCCTGGACAAGATCGGCTTGTCCGAAGGCAAAACATTCGACAGGCAAGTGCTGGATAAGGTTGAACAGGAGCTGAACCGCCAGTACCTGAGTCATGGTAAATACGGCCTGAAGATTAAAACCGAGGTGACGGCGCTAACGCGAAACCGGGTCGGTATCCATATCAATATTTCCGAAGGCAGGGTCGCCAAGATTAAACAGATCAATGTCGTCGGCAATACTGTTTTTGATGATAAAACACTGCTGGAGCAAATTGAATTAAGTACGAGCAACTGGCTGTCGTTCTATAGCAAAGATGACCAGTATTCCAAGCAAAAATTGTCCGCCGACCTGGAAACGCTACGGTCTTATTACCTGGATCGCGGTTATATCAATTTTTCGATTGAATCCACGCAGGTCGCTATTACGCCCGACAAGAAAGACATTTATGTCACGATCAATGTTAAAGAGGGCGATGTTTATACCTTGGAAAAAGTGAAACTGGCCGGTAATTTGATCGTCGCCCCTGAGGAGCTGATTAAACTGGTAGGCGTTGGCCCCGGCGAGATTTTTTCGAGAAAAAATGCCACTGAAACATCAAAGGCTATTTCCGACCGTTTGGGCGATGACGGCTATGCCTTTGCCAACGTTAATATGGTGCCGGAAATTAACGAGATTAAAAAAACCGTCGATATGACATTCTTTGTCGACCCGGGCAAGCGTGCTTATGTGCACCATATCAATATGAACGGTAACACGAAAACCCGTGATGAAGTGTTACGCCGGGAAATGCGCCAGATGGAGTCCAGCTGGGCATCCAGTTCAAAAATCGAGCGCTCCAAGACCCGGCTCGAACGGCTGGGTTATTTCGAATCAGTCAATGTTGAAACGCCGCCTGTTGTCGGTACTAATGACCAGATCGATGTTAATTATTCCGTGGTCGAAAAAGCGTCAGGTAATCTATCGGCGGGCATAGGTTTCTCCCAGGTTCAAGGGATAGTTTTAAATGCCAATATTTCCCAGGATAACGTGTTTGGTTCAGGCAAGCGCGTCAATGTGGCGTTTAACAATAGTAATTACCTGACCAGCTATCAATTGGGTTTTTTTAATCCTTACTTTACGACCGACGGTGTAAGTTTGGGGTACAACCTGGGATATACGAAGCGAAATGCGGGGCAAATCAATATCGCCAATTACTCAACGAATGTTATTAATGCCGGCCTGGATTTCGGGATTCCGCTGAATGAGTTTGACCAATTGCGCTTTGGTTTCGAAGGGAAGCATACTGATTTGAGTACGACATCGTTTTCGTCTACGCAAATCAGTGATTTTATAGCGAATGAAGGCGATAGTTTTCTAACGCTTTCCCCTACTATAAACTGGACGCATGATACGCTTAACCGGGCCATCTTTCCCAGCAGTGGCGGGCAACAGCGTTTATCGGGCCTGATCAGCGTGCCCGGCAGCGACCTCAGCTATTATAAAGTCAGTTACAAACACCAGCTTTATTTCCCGCTGGCGAAGGATTTTACTTTCAGATTGCATGGCGAAGCCGCGTACGGCGACGGTTATGGCGATACTGACGACCTGCCGTTCTTTGAAAATTATTTTGCCGGCGGTACAGGCTCTGTGCGTGGTTACAAGAATAATACCTTAGGACCCAGGGATTCCAATTCATTCCCACTCGGCGGCTCGAGCAAAATTATCGGTAACGCGGAGCTGTTTTTCCCGGTCCCATTTCTATCGGAGACCAAATCAGTGCGTTTAGGCACCTTTTTTGACGCCGGTACGGTCAGTAAAGGTTTCGCCATCGATAACATGAGATATTCCGCAGGCCTGTCAGGCGAGTGGCTATCACCTTTCGGTGCATTATCAGTGAGCGCCGCCGTGCCGTTAAATGCGGGTACGAGCAGTTACACAGATGCCGACGGCAATGAAATCGATATAAAAGATCAAAAGCAGTTGTTTCAATTCAATTTTGGCCAAAATTTCTGAGAAGTCCTTTGGGTTGTGTTGCTTATCCCCTATAATTTCACAAATCTACGATTCCACAATTCGCCAGTAACAGAATTCACTAATTAATTTATAAATTTAGATAACCGGAGATTGATTTAACGATGAAAACAAAAATCGCTTTATTTTTAGGACTATTGCTGACTGCAAATGTGAGTTTTGCCGAATTGAAAATAGGTTTTGTTAATATTCCCGCCGTTCTTGAGAAAGCGCCCCAGGCCGAAAAAGCCAAAAAGCGCCTGGAGCAGGAGTTTTCTCCTCGCGACAAACAGTTGGTTGCGCAACAAAAGGAAATCCAGAGTAAAGAAGAAAGAATGACCAGGGATGGTGCTGTGATGGGCGATGCAGAGCGTTCAAACCTGGAAAAAGACATCCTGAACAAAAAAAGGGATGCGAAAAGATCACAGCAAGAATTCAGCGAAGATTTCAATGCACGCCGAAACGAAGAACTGGGTAAATTGCAACGCCGTATTGTTGAGGCCATTCGTGCGATAGCTAAAGACCAGCATTTTGATTTGTTATTGACCGATGGCGTTATTTATGCGAGCGAGCAAATTGATGTCACCGCTCAAGTTCAGCAAAAATTGCTGACGATGCCAGAGTAGTCCATCGTTTTAATTAAAGCCCATACCCTAACCCTACCACTAAAGTACCTTAAGTTATGTCTATCAAATTAGATATTTTGCAAATACAAGAATTTTTACCGCACAGATACCCTTTTCTACTGGTTGATAAGGTGGTTGAGTGTAAGCCGGGGGTTAGTTTAGTCGGGGTTAAAAACGTTACTTATAACGAACCTTTTTTTCAGGGCCATTTTCCGCAAAAGCCCATTATGCCGGGTGTGCTGATTCTGGAAGCCTTAGCCCAGGCCACAGGTTTACTGGCTTCAGAAACGGCAGGGGATGAATTAGGCGGTATGATTTATTATCTCGTCGGCATCGACAAGGCAAAATTCAAAAGGCCTGTCGTCCCCGGCGACCAATTAATGCTTGAGGTAAAATTCGTTAAAAGCAAACGTAATATCTGGGCGTTTGAATGTCGCGCGGAAGTCGACGGCGAATTTGTTGCAAGTGCTGAAATCAGATGCGCAGCGGTGGTAGATTAGTTTGATAGAGCCTAGCGCTATAATCGATAGCCGGGCGGAGTTGGCCGATGGCGTATCCATAGGCGCTTTTTCCGTGATAGGCCCTGGCGTAAAAATTGATACAGGCACGGTGATAGGTTCCCATGTTGTCATCAAGGGACCTACTTCGATAGGGAAGCACAACCGTATCTATCAGTTCTCCTCCATTGGTGAGGACCCGCAAGATAAAAAATATGCTTCTGAAGTTACCCGTCTTGAAATCGGTGACCGGAATACCATTCGCGAATTTGCTTCGATGCACAGGGGAACTGTGCAGGATCATAGCGTTACTCACATAGGTAGTGACAATTTGTTTATGGCTTACACGCATGTCGCCCACGACTGCGTAATCGGCGACCATGTGATTATGGCTAATGGCGCGTCATTAGCGGGGCATGTGCGATTAAACAGCCATGCCATTTTGGGCGGCTTCACACTGGTACACCAGTTTACGCAGATAGGGCAATATAGTTTTGCCGCAATGGGCAGTGCTATTACGCAGGACATCCCTCCGTTTGTCATGGTCGGCGGCAAGCCGACGAAGCCACATGGCATTAATTCCGTAGGCATGGAACGCAACGGCATATCCGCAGAAGATATTCGTTTGATAAGAAAAGCGTATAAAATAATCTATAAGATGAATTTGCGTCTGGAAGATGCGATAGATCAAATGGAAGACCTGGCCGGTGACAGCAAGGAGTTATCGGATATGGTCAGCTTTCTGCGCAATGTCACCCGAGGCATCTTGCGCTAAGAATGGATGTCTCGATACGTGATTATTGCCGGAGTTGATGAGGCCGGTCGGGGTCCGCTGGCAGGCCCTGTCGTTGCCGCGGCGGTCATTCTGGACCCGTTGCGCCCGATTGACGGGCTGGCGGATTCCAAAACCCTCAGCGCCGGCAAACGGGATAGCCTTGCCGTTATCATTAAGCAAGCGGCGTTAAGCTGGGCGGTAGCCGAAGCCAGCGTCGAAGAGATCGACGAGCTTAACATTCTCCAGGCGACCTTGCTGGCGATGCAGCGCGCCGTCAGTGGATTATCTATGCGGCCCGATGAAGTCCTGGTAGACGGCAACCGGCTTCCTGTCTTAGCCATGCCGGCCCAGGCCATTATCAAAGGCGATAGTAAAATCGCGGCTATCAGCGCGGCATCTATCCTGGCGAAAGTGGCCAGGGATAAGCTGATGGATGAATACCATAGGCAATATCCCGATTTTGCGTTTCATCTGCATAAGGGTTATGGCACTCGGCAACATTTAGCCGAGATCGAAAAATTCGGCTTTCTAGGCGTGCACAGGAAAACATTTAATCCGGTAAAAAGTTTGATAATTAAGCAGAATCAACGCTCATTGGTTTCTTGACGGCTAGCTAAAATGACTGTTTATTTGCCAATGCACTGCCCGCACAATCCATCCCAATACATTAAAAAAACTTTCCAGCGGACAAACAGGGACGTCCTATTTCAGTGTGATTTCCACAAAGCAGCATCCATGAATCCTGTATTGCTCGATATAATGCTATAGTAAATAAACTACGTGAATATGAAGGGGGAATGACAATGGCTGATGAAAATAAGGCGAAACATAATATCGTGATTGTCGGCGGCGGGGCAGCCGGTCTTGAGTTGGCAAGCCGTTTAGGGCTTAAGCTGGGCAAGAAAAACCTGGCGGACATCACGTTGATTGATGCAGCATCGACGCATATCTGGAAGCCGTTGCTGCATGAGGTTGCCGCCGGCACGCTGGATGAATCCGAGCAAGTAGAATATCTGGCCCAGGCGCATCGTAGCCATTTCCGCTTCAGGCTGGGGAAAATGGAAGGCTTAAACCGGGCAAAAAAAGAAATATATGTCAGCCCGACGCTCAACGATAAGGGTGAAGAGCTTATTCCAGGCCGGACCTTCAATTACGATACGCTGGTCATGGCGGTAGGCAGTGTCAGCAATACCTTCAATATCAAAGGCGTGGCCGAGCATTGCCTGTTCCTGGATACGACTTCGCAGGCGTTTAATTTCCAGAAGCAATTGTTTGAAACCTATATGAAAAAATATATAGGCAAAGACAGCGCTACTGTCACTCCCCTATCGATTGCCATTGTCGGTGCGGGCGCAACAGGCGTTGAATTATCGGCCCAATTGCATGAAGTGACGAATGTATTGGCCATTTACGGCTTGAAAGAACCCAGCAATGTCAAACTGACGATTATTGAAGCCGCCACACAGCTATTGCCGGCATTGCCCGATAAACTGGCGCGAGCCACCCAGCAACAACTGGTCAAGCTGGGCGTCGACCTCAAACTGGGACGGCGGGTCACGGAGGTGACCAGGGAAGGCATAACGACCCATGATGGTGAATTTATTGAAGCCGACATCAAAGTCTGGGCGGCAGGGATTAAGGCGCCGGATTGGGTGAAGAACCTCGATGGATTAGAAACCAACCACATTAACCAGTTGGTTGTGGATGGTACGCTGAAAACGACTGACGATGATATATTTGCGATGGGCGATTGTGCGGCCTGTGTTTGGCAAGGCCATAAAGGCAACGTGCCGCCTAGGGCGCAAGCGGCCCATCAGCAGGCTGAAACTTTATATAAATCAATATTAAGTCGCTTAAAAGGTGGACGTTTGGCGACTTTTACTTATTACGATTACGGTTCATTGGTATCGCTGGGTAAATACACGACGGTCGGCAACCTGATGGGCAGCCTGATGGGAACAGTCAGTATCGGTGGATTTATTGCCAAAGTGGTCTATTTGTCTTTATATAAAATGCACCAAGTTGCTATACACGGCTATTTTAGGACCGCGATGTTGACGCTTTCCAATGCGTTCAGGCGTAGCGCTTACATCAAAATAAAAATGCACTAGACTTAAGGCGATTTCCTGCGAAAAATATACCCAACTGACTGGTCTTTTTGCCCGTCTCCTGCGTTGTAAAAATGGTTGCATAGCTTGCTATGCGCCCATTTTTACGCCTTGTAGACGAACAAAAATCCTGCGCCATTTGGGTATATTTATTCTTGGCAATCGCCTAAAACCATCATTGAAACCACAACAAAAATAACAATATGTTTGAAATTGAGTATGAGTTCCGGGAAGAAGATTTAATCCATTTTAATGAACTGCAATTCATGAGAAATGCAGAAATACAGCAAAATATAAGAAAGAACCGCTGGATTGTGCCCGGCGTTATGGCGCTTATCGGTTCTTTTTATTATTTTTACTATGGCGATATGAAAACTTCGGGATATGTTCTCGTCATTGCGCTGCTGTGGGCGCTTTTGTCGCCTAAAATCATGATGCTGGACCTGCACAGGCAGATTCTTAAGAGTTATACCGAAAAAGAGAAAGTCAATATGTTCGGCACCTATAACTTGAGCATCGATCCTGAAAACCCGAAGTACCTGCTGGAAAAATCGCCCAGCGGCAAGCATAAGATGGCTTGGGAAGAATTACTCAGGGTGGAGTACGGCAAACGTTATGTTTACATTTATATTAATTTAACTACAGCGTTAGTTATTCCGGTGGAGACGGTCAAAAAAGGCAATCTTGAGCAGTTTGCCGAGCAGGCGGAAAAAATGATTGAGCGGTTTGGTTAGGTGGTTTCCGGCGAAGAATATACCCAAGCCGTTGGCTTTTTTGCCCATTCTTTAAAAAGGGCAATATTTTGGCGGCAGTTTTAAATACCACCAGAAAGAACGCAGTCTGTTAATTGCGCCGCCGCATAAGGTGTTTGGCTAGTTTGGCAAGCCATTTAATCGCCTTAAACGCGGCACCCCCCCAAAGACCCACGATAATAGCCCAGAACCCATTAGGGAGATAAACTGGGCATCGCTAAAATCTTGGTGAGCCATGCCCATAGCCCCTCCGCTTGCGTCCATGCTTTGCCTTTGTTGATGATGTCATTATCAGACAGCATTTACGTGGACGTGAACCATAAACTGACAATCGTGAAGGCGGCGGCTGCATTAAGTTTCTGGCTAGATTTGCTTAACCGCTTGTCAAATTGCGCATCCATATACACATCCAAACGCTCCAAGGCTTCCTTGATAAACTTATAATCCCGTTGCGGTTCCAACGCCTGTTGCTGTTTTAAAAATGACAGGGGGTCAGAGTATTTTACTCTGACCCCCTGTCATTAAATTGGAGAATTGGGTGTGCGATTGAAACAACCCAATAGAGTTTTGAGATTGTATTCGTCTGAACGTTTTTGAAATGGTACGCGATGCGTAGCCTACTTGGTTATCTGGCTCAGTTTTTTAGCGAAGATCACCAGGCTGTTTTTACGGGATATAACTGAAATTTCGTATCTTTACTCAACAAAATGGCGTTTTCAACAGTGGTTTGAGCGATTAGCAAACGGTCAAACGGGCCTTTATGATGCAAAGGAATAGTATCCAAACCAACAATATGGTCGATTGAAACAGGTAAAATACTAATGCCATTATTTTGCTGTAACGTAACCATATCAGCTAATGGCGTAGTTAATGTCAGTTTTTTCAATTGTAACTTAATCTGCATCTCCCAAATGCTGACCATGCTTAAAAACAATTGATTGTTAACATCTTCACATAAAGCCAAAACTTTTTCCGATAACAAATCGGGACTTTCGTGCCACCAAATTAGCGTATGAGCATCTAAAAGGTATTTCACCCTTTATTCCTCGTCCAGCCAAAAGCTATCAGGCAAAGGTTTATCAAAATCATCGCTCATCCAGAAAGTGCCTTTCCCTAAACCGGCCTGGCGTTTTTGTGGTTTATTTTGTTGTACTGCATCCTGGGCTATAGATTTTAAAAACAAGCTAAACTCTAAAACTGATTGCTGTTTATCTAACGGCAAACCGTGCATGTTGGCGACAACTTGCTTTTCAATATTTGATAACTTCATTATTTGTTTCCTGATTGTTTTTCCAAAAACAAAACTGCAATAACTAGCACCCAACTTTTGAAATCATTCGGATAATTATTCAACAATAAATGCAGCATTTAGGCTGATTGTTGAGCACAAGAATTATCGGATGTATTTCCAGAGTTGAGTATTAGGTGCCATCTAATCTACATTACTTCAACCTGAGATTAAAGGCCATTGGCAAGAAAACGCCGTTCGAATCCCTGCTTGAATGGTATGATGAAAATTCAGCGATTTTTTATGGTAAACCCAGTTCGATTAAGACCGGGACTAAACAGCTAATCCAACCGCTTCTTTTCCTACTCAGACGTTTATGAATCGACTAATATCAATCGGCTTTTCCGTAGCAGTTGCCCCGGCAATCTATCTTGCCATTGCCCAATGGACATCATCTTCAGACGGCGTTTATGTATCCGAGGTCGCCCTGTTTGATATTGCTCTTCCGCTTGGTGGTGGCTTGATTATCACAGGCCTGATTCAAAGCCTATTTCCGCAGTTTTTCAGTCGTGAAGACGACTCCAATAACCCCGTCTCCG
>SCST01000738.1 GCA_004299465.1 Methylovulum sp.
CCGTCCACAATTCTACTTTAGAACTACGGACGTAACCGGTGCGGTGAAATTGCCTGAAGGCGTGGAAATGGTAATGCCCGGCGACAATATTTCCGTTACTGTAAAATTAATCTCACCGATCGCAATGGAAGATGGTCTGCGTTTCGCGATTCGTGAAGGTGGGCGCACCGTCGGTGCCGGTGTTGTCGCATCAATACTTGAATAGTGTTTTAAGTTGGTATATCATATCCAGCTTTGTAAAGGTTTGTCTGAATAGGTCAGTAGTTCAATTGGTAGAATAGCGGTCTCCAAAACCGCGGGTTGGGGGTTCGAGACCCTCCTGGCCTGCCATTCAGTTAAAACATATCAATATCTCCCATTTCATAGTAAACAATACATGAATACTCAAGCAGAAGCTGCGACATCGGTTTTTGATGTCGTCAAGCAAGTCTTTTCGGTTGTCTTTGTAGTTGCTGGTATTTCGGCGTTCTATTATTTCTCAGATATTCAGCTTTTGTACCGGGTTATCGGTTTGTTGCTTGTTATGTCATTGGTGATAGTAATGATGTTGACTACGGATATGGGTCGCTCTGTCTGGGGTTTTGTGCAGGAATCTAGGCAAGAAGTAAGAAAAGTCGTGTGGCCTACGCGCGAAGAAACAATGAGAACTACACTGCTTGTTTTTGCAATGGTGTTTGTTGTCGGTATTGTCTTATGGTTGTTGGACATGTTTTTATTTTGGGGTGTGCGTCTTCTAACGGGTCAGGGTGGGTAAGATGTCATTACGCTGGTATGTTGTTCATGCCTACTCGAACTTTGAAAACAAAGTCAAGCAAGCATTGGAAGAAAGAATTAAGCGCGAAGGTTTAGGGCAGTATTTTGGGAAAATTCTTGTCCCTACTGAGGAAGTTGTTGAGATGCGTATGGGGCAGCAGCGCAAAAGTGAAAGGAAATTTTTCCCCGGTTATGTGCTGGTGCAGATGGAGTTGACGGATGAAACCTGGCATTTGGTCAAAGATGTGCCTAGGGTTCTTGGCTTTATCGGCGGTACTTCTGATCGCCCTGCGCCTATATCAGAAAAAGAGGCAATGGCGATTCTTAATAGGGTTGAGGAAGGGGTTAATAAGCCACGTCCGAAGATATTATTTGAAGTCGGTGAGGTCATAAGAGTTATTGATGGGCCATTTAAAGATTTTAATGGTGTTGTTGAAGAGGTAAGTTACGAAAAGAATAAATTAAAAATATCCGTACTTATTTTTGGACGTTCGACATCGGTTGAGTTAGGGTTTTCTCAGGTTGAAAAAAGCTAATTACCTTTTGTGTGTTTAGTGTTTAACAAATCCCTGTCTGAAGAGGCAGGGATTTTTGTGTCTAGGGGGAGCTGAAATGCGTTTGTACCCGATATTGGAGTAAGAAATGGCAAAAAAAATAACAGCATATATAAAACTGCAAGTCAAGGCGGGTGAGGCTAACCCAAGCCCGCCGGTCGGTCCGGCGCTGGGTCAGCGTGGCGTTAATATTATGGAGTTTTGTAAAGCATTCAATGCAAAAACACAGGATGTGGAAAAAGGCTTGCCTTTGCCGGTAGTGATTACCGTTTATAGTGATCGTAGCTTTACGTTTATTACCAAAACACCGCCGGCGTCGATTCTTCTGAAAAAAGCAACCGGCTTGAAAAGCGGCAGCAGCAATCCTAATACGAAGAAAGTGGGTACGATAACCCGCGAACAATTGGAAGAAATTGCCAAAATAAAAATGGAAGACTTAAATGCGGCGAATCTTGAGGCTGCAGTGAAGACAATTGCAGGCAGTGCGCGTAGCATGGGCCTGAATGTGGAGGGATTATAATGGCCAAGTTATCAAAAAAAGCGAAACTTATTAAGGGCAAAGTTGAAAAAACGAAACAGTATTCGGTTGTCGAGGCTGTTGAGTTGCTGAAGGAGTTGCGTACGGCAAAGTTTGATGAAGCGATTGATGTCAGCGTGAATCTGGGTGTCGATCCTCGTAAATCGGATCAAAATGTCCGTGGAGCAACAGTGTTGCCTAACGGTACAGGTAAGACAGTCAGGGTCGCCGTTTTTACTCAAGGGCCTAATGCTGATGCTGCAAGGGCTGCAGGCGCTGATATTGTCGGTATGGATGATTTGGGTGATCTGGTCAAAAAAGGTGAAATGAATTTCGACGTGGTTATTGCCTCTCCTGATGCAATGCGGGTCGTTGGTCAGTTAGGTCAGATTTTAGGGCCTAGGGGCTTAATGCCTAATCCTAAGGTAGGCACCGTAACTGCCGATGTTGCTACCGCTGTAAAAAATGCCAAATCAGGCCAGGTGCGTTACCGTACTGATAAGTCAGGTATCATACATTGTACTCTGGGCAAAATAAGCTTTGA
The DNA here is from genome assembly GCA_004299465.1 of Methylovulum sp. GTDB lineage: Bacteria > Pseudomonadota > Gammaproteobacteria > Methylococcales > Methylomonadaceae > Methylovulum. Next base: position 2,369 of record SCST01000738.1, read on the forward strand.
TGCGGATGCTATTCAAGGCAATCTGGAGGCTCTGCTTGCGGATTTGAAAAAAGCTAAGCCAACTGCTGCGAAAGGTGTCTATATTAAAAAGATAACCTTGTCGTCAACGATGGGTCCGGGTTTGTGGCTGGATTCCGGTAGCCTGGCAAGTTAGCCGCTATAAAGACTTTGGGTTGCCGCTTGATAAGCGGTGACCGTCAAAGACCGCAGGTGTTGTAAAACTTAATTTCCTGCGTAGACGGAAACTGGAACCTGATAAAAACTGGGGAAAAGAGCCGTAGGGAGCATCTAAATGGATGCATTTTATTAAAGCTGAATAAAATCAGAACAATACCGGAGGTAAACTGTGGCGCTAAATTTAGATGGCAAAAAAGCTGTCGTAGAAGAAGTTGCTGCAATCGCCGCTAAAGCTCATTCTGCAATTGCTGCGGAATATCGTGGTTTAACAGTGACGGAATTGACCGAGCTGCGTAAAACTGCGAGAGAGACAGGTGTCTATCTGCGTGTGGTAAAAAATACACTGGCGCGACGTGCGGTTGCCGGGACAGAATTTGAATGCATGCAAAATGGTCTCGTAGGGCCTTTATTAATTGCATTTTCAATGGATGATCCAGGAGCGGCTGCGCGCTTAATCGGTGAATTTTCCAAGAGTCACGACAAATTAATTCCCAAAGTTGTATCAGTTGGCGGTCAGCTTTATGGTTCATCTGAACTAAGTCGACTGGCAAGCCTGCCTACTCGCGATCAGGCGATCAGTCTGTTGATGGCGGTAATGAAAGCACCTATCGAAAAATTTGTACGTACTTTGGCCGAGCCCCATGCAAAAATGGTTCGCACAGTGGCGGCGATCAAAGATCAGAAGCAAGCAGCATAAGCTTCATATTAACCAGTTAAAACCAATTATTTTAGAGGAATAAACAATGGCACTATCACAAGAAGAAATCTTGGATGCTATCTCAAATATGACTGTCATGGAAGTTGTTGAATTGATTTCAGCAATGGAAGAGAAGTTTGGCGTGTCGGCTGCGGCTGTTGCCGTTGCTGCCGCACCTGCTGCGGCTGCAGCGCCTGCTGCCGAAGAGCAAACTGAATTCGACGTTATTTTGACAGGCTTTGGTGAAAATAAAGTTTCAGTCATTAAAACCGTTCGCAGTATCACCGGCTTGGGCTTGAAAGAAGCTAAAGATGCCGTTGAGGGCGTTCCAACGACATTGAAAGAAGGCATTCCTAAAGCTGAAGCCGAAGATATTAAAAAGCAGCTTTTAGACGCCGGCGCTACTGTCGATATTAAATAATAATTTCGACACAATACCAGGGCTTAGGCCTTTAAAGTATGGCTGGTGGCAAAAGCCACCGGCCTTTTACTGTTTGCGATAACTTTACAGTAGAAACAATTCATGACGAAAAGGTTTGGAAGCGATATGTCCTACTCTTTTACCGAAAAAAAGCGTATTCGAAACAACTTTGGAAAAAGCACTGAGGTGCTTGAAGTTCCCTATCTTTTGGCAACTCAAATCAATTCATATGCCGGTTTCTTGCAATCGGGCGTTACGCCTGAAAAGCGGGAAGACATTGGCTTGCATGCGGCATTTTCCAGTGTGTTTCCCATTGACAGCCACTCCGGCTATGCCGTGCTGGAATATGTAAAATACAGGCTAGGAGAGCCAGTGTTTGACGTGAGAGAGTGCCAGCAAAGAGGCGCAACTTATGCCGCGCCGCTAAGAGTGTTGGTCCGCCTGGTCATCTACGATAAAGATGCGGCTGCCAGCGCTAAAGTTGTCAAGGATATTCGTGAGCAAGAAGTTTACATGGGTGAATTGCCCCTGATGACTGAAAATGGAACTTTTGTCATTAACGGTACCGAACGGGTTATCGTGTCGCAATTGCATCGTTCACCGGGCGTATTTTTTGACCATGACAAAGGCAAGACCCATTCGTCAGGAAAATTATTATTCAATGCGCGAGTTATCCCTTATCGTGGTTCATGGCTGGATTTTGAGTTCGATCACAAGGATTGCGTGTATGTGCGTATAGACCGGCGCAGAAAAATACCGGCAACGATTTTACTTAGAGCCTTAGGGTACGATAACGAAGAAATGATCAAGATTTTCTTCGAGACGAATAAATTTACCCTAAGCGCTGAAAAATGCATGTTTAATATTGTGCCCGAGCGGATGCGTGGTGAAATTGCTGCATTTGATATTAAGCATAATGGACAGGTAC
>SCST01000085.1 GCA_004299465.1 Methylovulum sp.
GGATTGAACGAAAAAAGTTGCATCCGATGCCGGAAATACTACTACTGACGTTGTACCCGCGGGGCATAAATGCGCAGTGATCTGCGGGGCCGAAAGCTGGGATGACATAGAGCTATTTGGTAAGGCTAAGCTGATGTTTTTACGCCAGTATTTGCCGTATGAGTCTGGTATTCCGAGCGACGACACCTTGCGACGAAAAAGAACACGACGAGAATTTTCCTGAAACAATGAGCATCCGCGAAACCAAGGTTGCCGGCAAGGTGCTCATAACGACTTTGCTATCGTCCGGCGATACCCCAAAATCCGAACTGTCCAATTTGGATAAGCTGCGCTGGCACGTTAAGCTCGATTTGCGAAATATCAAGACCACCCTGGGCATGGAGGCCTTGCGTTGTATGACGCCCCAGATGAACGAAAAGGACATGCGGGTTTACTTTTTGGGTTACAGTTTGATTCGTTTGTTGATGTGCGAAGCGGCTTTGCAAGCAGAGATTCTTCCCCGGCAGATTAGCTTCAAGCATACGCTCCAGGTCTGGATTGCCTGGAGTCGCTATCTTTGGGAAGCGGTAGGAGGCGAACAAACAGCCCTGCTACTGGTGTTGATCGCCGAACAGCACGTTGGCAACCGTTCCGGTAGGATCGAACCAAGAGCTGTGAAAAAACGACCAAAACCCTACCCAAGACTGATGAATCCGAGGGCGAAGCACGCGAAGAAATCCTTAAGAATGGCCACCCTAAGAAGCTTAAGTAAGTGCCATTCGACTATATCTGTGTTTATCATATTCATCCGCGTCATCTGCGGTCCATTGCATTTGATGGCTGAGCAGTTCCTTTAAATTATTGTTGCCGGCATGGATCATAATAAACAGGTCATGAATCGACCGAATCATTCCAAATCGGGTTATCACGGTCTTCATCCGTTAGCTTGACAACATCGGCGGGGTAGATATGCCAGAATGATTTATCAATCGGGGCATTGCTGTAGGTTTCTTTTTTATCGTGACCAAAAGGGCACCACCAGTTTTCGACGATTTTGACCAGGTAAGCATGCCATTCGAACAGCGCGACGCTGTACGGGCAATACCAGGTGCAGTTGGCGATCCAAAACCATTTGTATTTCGACAAAGCGGCTTTAAAAGACGGCTTCATCGTGACCTGGTTTTCATAGGTGTAGCGGTAACTGGCTCGATCGGGAAGATAATCACCCCAGGTCTTGAGGTTTTTTGCACCGACAAAGCGCAAATGCCAGTAGGTCGTATAGGCGCTCAAAATCACGAACGGCAGCGTCAAAATTGGCAGGTAAACCAGGACCATGCCGACCGCTCTTTGCCAGACCGGCATTTGGTTATGATGTTTGCCGATCTCTACCCGGCTGGCGCACGTTTCGCAGGCTTTCATTTTTGTATATCCTCATTATTAGGTGGGTCGATTTTAGTTGTATATTTGCCGTTTTCATAAAGTAATTGATAAATACTCAGGCAGCCCCCGCAGCAAAATTTTTTTATGCCTTCAATACCCGTAAGTGTAAAGCCTTGGATTTCTACGGATTGACCGCAAAGTGCGCAGGCTTCTTTATATCCTGGAGTTCCTTTATATTTTATTATGCCCATAAAGATGCCTCAATAACTTTATAAACTTCCGGAAACCTGGCAGAAAAAGGTTTTTAAATATTCCGTTTCAGGCGCCGCCGGGTCTACCGGATGATCAGATCGG
>SCST01000739.1 GCA_004299465.1 Methylovulum sp.
CTTCCGATCTCCCAAAGCCGACAGCTCTAGCCGCGTTTCATCGGCAATGGCTTCAAGCTGCGTGTCGCTGGTGTAGTTTAGCAAGTCCTGGGTGGATAAGCCGGTCGGCGAAACCATGCGAATTTCGGCAGGCGGTCTCGCTGCGGGAAACAACAGACGCAGTTGTTCAATAGCGGCATTGTCATCCGCGTCAATAGCCAGCATGTCCCGGAGCCGTTCAGACCAGCCGCGCTGTTGCACTCGCTCGAACCCTTCATTCATCAGCACGGCGATAACCCGTCCGTCCAGGTCGAGAGCATTGAGCAGATGGCCGCCTGTGCCGGCGAGAATCTCGAACTTGCGCAGGCCGGTGGCGAAACGGGCGTCCTGGGTGTCGGGTTTGTATTCGGCGGTCAATACCACGACGCAATTCCCGAAGCTGATCGCTTTGTCAGCATGACGGCGGGTGGCTTCGGCGATACCCTGGCGAATCAGCCAGGACTTGAAAAACGGCATGAAGCGGTTGACTTGCTCGCCGCCGGTCACCATTTTGTGCAGCCCCCAGCCCGCTGCCAAGCTGGACGCAACCCGGTAAGGATCGCGCAGTTGCGGCCTGCCCAAATGCTCAAGGACATGCGCGATGCGGGTAAGCTGGAACACCGGCAGGCCGCGGCTGGTTGTGAAATAGGGTTTCAGGCAATCTTGCCGCTGCAAAAGCCCTGCGGCCCATTGCTCCCATTCGAACTGGCTGCAAAACTCCGCCTTGCAATCGAGCAAGTGATTCGCCAGCGCGATGACGGCCCGGTGATAGACTTTAGGCAAACCGATCTGGCGCAGTTTTTCCGCCCGGTTCAAGGTCAGCACGAATTCCAGGAACAGTCCATCCTTGGGCACGCAATAGCCGCCGTAACCTTCGCCGGCCGGGTGGATCAGGCGGTCGCGACGTCGGTTCATCAAATCCGCCATCGCCTCGAAATCGCCGTGCGCAGCAGCCGTGACCATCAGGCTCAAGGCATTCGAGAAAGCGAAATGCGACGCCATCGAGGCGTTTTCTCCGGTTTTCAATAGTTCGGGTTCAGTCAGGCTTTCGAAAACGCGAACGTCCTTGTTGATCAGGCTGTATAGCTGCCGTCCCGCCTGCGCCGCCGCCCGATCGGCCCCGCCCACCCATTGCGCCCAGGTTTCCACCGACTCGCGCTCGCGCTGCCCCAAATCCACGCGACTGGGCGTGTAAAGCAGGTGGTAACGCTTGCCGCCGCCGCTGGCCTGGAAATAATACAGCGGGTTCAAGGCCAGGTGATTCAGGCCGTTTTCGGCAATGACCGCTTTACGGGCAGTCGTTTTGCGCAGTTGCTGGAAGCGGCGCAGATAGGTTTCGCAGCACTCGCTAAGATGCAGCTGCGGATGCTCGGCATTTAATGCGTCCAATACCCGGCGGCGGGCTGTCAGGCGCGTATAAGCTTGCAAGTCTTCGCGGTAATATTTATCTTCCAGGACGATGCGGCGCAGTGATTCATCGGAACCATCGCCGCCTGTTTGAATGATCAACGCTTCGCGATTGCGCGCGAGCACCTGGATCAGCGCGGCCTCCTGCAAAGCCTCGGCATGACGGCCTAGATAGTCCTCTACCGCTTTAGGATCGTCGCAATCTTCGGCTTTTTTCCGACCTTGTTGGGTTTCGTCGAACTCAAGC
>SCST01000740.1 GCA_004299465.1 Methylovulum sp.
TGGCTACTCTTGGGCGATGTCTTGCACAACTCAGCTATCGCTTCGCTTAACTTACCGCTACCGTCATAAATGGGTGTATTTGTCATAATGGGTTTGCTCTGTGTAATTATCTCTACAAGTCATAATTGTACACTGTGAATATTATTTCACAACACATGATGTGAAAGTATTTCTACTAGATGGTATGACGCTTTGCTGGATGGTTCCTGATTGCTCCGGCGTGAAGCCGGACAAGGTGAAACTGATTTGATAGGGTGGCTCTCATTCCCCTCGCCGGTAGCGCGGCTTAATTCGGCATTTTTTGGATGAAAACCACACCATAAAACGGTATCGACCAGTCTAAAGTTCAATTTGCACCGGCCATTGCTCAGGTTGTCGCAATCACAGCAATAACGGTTGTCGCCCAATGTGGCTATGCTGTCATTTTTTATTTGGTTTTCTGTTTTTTGTGGGGGAACCGGGGGAACCGGGATAATTTCAGGTATTGGCAGTTGGGCAAGTAAACCTTTAAGCATGAGCGGCTTCCTCGCTTGGTTGCAGCCAATACAAGTTATCTTTCCCACCCATTATCGTTGTCTTTTTGGAGCGTTTACCGTGATCCCTTTCAGCAATCCAACCAGCGCGATCTATCGCCTCAAGCACTCGGTTAAGGTCATAATTACCGCCTGCCTCCTTTAATGCAGCGCTGGTAAATAAGTAAGTGCGCCCGCCCGGCCTGTCCGTGTACCAGCCCGCGCGGTCTGCCTTTGGTTTGTCGTCGGAGTTGTTTTTCTCGGTAAACTTCGTATCGCCATGCTTAAGGATGTAATCCCCGACATTTTGTAAAATCTGCTGGTGTTCGGTGGCTCCAGTGCCCCGCATGGCTTGCCATTCCGAAAACATAGTCTTGCAGGCATCCAGCGCCGCGCCTTCCTTCCACGGCAATATGCCCGCCTCAGTCGCCAGCTCACCCGCCATTGCATACAAAGCAAAGCGGGATGCCGCCCGTGCCGCCTGAGTGTCCGTATGGGTAAATTGGGTTTCAATCTGCGCCAATATTGCGCCAAAGTCGGCGTTGCCTTGGCTGATAATATGTTCAACAAACTTTATTCCGGCCTGTCCGTAATGTTCGGCACATTGATCTTTGAAGTGATCGGCCATTTCCCGACCATCGACAAAGTTGTGCAGGTTGTCGAATACGCCGAACTGGCGTTCCGCTGGAATATTGAGCAATCGTACCAGTTGCCCGGCCTTGGCCTGTTTGCCGCCTTCTTGCATCATGGCTGATATGGAGCGCTCCCCAGTCGATAACAGCGACAACCGCCAACGGTGGACATGACGCGCTGAACCAATCCGGGTTGCCCGAGTTTTTCCCGTGCCGTTGCCAAGGTTATAAACAATCGCCCCCACTTCTCGTGGGCCTGCTTCGTTAATCTCATCCAGGCAAAGGCAGGTGTCAGAAAGCATTGCGGCCACACCTTCCAAGCCGTTTGATGTGGCCCGCCATGTGCGCTTGAAGTCATCACCGCCCCATGCTGAAGCGCCCACGCACAGCGCAGTTGTTTTGCCTATACTGCTATCGCCTAACCAGTGTATGCCGCCAGAGTCACGATGCACTTTAACCAATAACGCGCCCGCGAGTGACACGCACAGTGAGACGATAAGGACGGGGTTGCCCTCACACAATGCCGCCATAGCCTGCCATTGGCGATAGTCACCGCCCGACCTTGCCGCACCATCGGATGATAAGCTTTCACTTTGAAAATAGACGTTCTCTAAACCGATAATCCGGTCACGCAGCACAAATGCGTCGCCTTTTACTGTCCAGCCGGTACGGGTTGCCGCCGTGGTCACGTTTTCTGGGACTTGTCACTGTAAATAGGTCGCCAAATGGTTTCGGTTGCGTTGCTCGATCTCGACACCCGCAGCAAGCAATTCGCCGCGTAGTTCCTCACAAGAACCGCGTAACAATTCCATCGGCATGGCCCACTTTTTCCAATGGCCTAAGGTGTCTCGGAACCTGAGCAAGCGCCCGAAATACTGCCCGCCCTCGGTGTTAGTGACGCTATCAATATAAAGCGGCGAACAAATGCGTAAGGCAATCTGGGTCGGTTCCTTATGCTTTGAGCCTTCTGTCTCATGGCAATACCACACGCCCGGCTTCCGTTTGCCACCCAGCGTAAACCAATTATCTTTGACGATAAAACAGGGCATATCCAAGTCATCAAACGACAACACGTCTATCCGTTGCCGTCCGTATCATGCAATGGGTCAATATCGCCCTCAAAATGAGGGATAGTTCCCTCGGTTCTCTCGTCGTGATTTATGGGGGAACCGTCGCAGGCCACGTCGCTGTATGCGGTTCCCTCAGTTCCCCCAGCTCCCTCTGTATTTTCAATATCTGAAAGTGGGTTATTGCTTTCCCGGACTATCCGGTTATTGTTTTGAAGAGTTAAGCTAACTTCCTCACTCTTCACTTTTAAGGGAACCGCTGGGCTAACGGTGACAATCTTCTTATCTGCTTTAGCCGTGCTGTTGTTTTCCATGTACGCCCGCTGGTTTGCCTTATTGATCGGCTTGCCATTGACCGTAAACATGTCCCCCGCCGCTTTGAGTGCGGCGTTACGGTTACCCCTATGTTCATACCAGGTGAACAGGTCAAAGGCATCACCGTTGCAACCGCCGCCGTTCTTATTTGTCTTGCCTATACCGGCATCACTGCCGTGGCTGCTCGTCCACCGATGGCCTTGTATCGTCACGCCAGCGTTGCCGCTCCCGCTGTTCGGGGATAGGTATTTTTTACCTACCCTTGTGTAGCCGTATAGCTCCAGGCACTGCATAACCAAATAGGAATGGTTGAAAGCTTCAATCGGGCTATGACTACCCGTTGCCATGCGTTCTATGGCTTTTAGGCGCGATTGCTCCTTGAGCTGGTCAAGGCGTAACTTCTCTTGATCCGCTTGCCGCTGTTTTTCCGCCAGCTCGTCCGCTAAAGCCTCGCGCCAGTTAAGCGGCTCAAGGTTTTGTTCAATATGAAACTGATAATATTCGCCACGGTTAGGCAGGTAGCAAATTTGATTGACACGTTCGCTTGCCCTATCTGGCACAATGCCAGCCTGTTCGAAACGGTCATTGATAGTTGCCGCCACCCGTTTCCAATCGCAAGCATTGGCCGGGGTTGCCAACGGGATGATTACCCGCCATTTTTGCCTCTCAAGGGTTGATGAACGGCTGGAATAAATAACGTGAGAACACATCAGACCGGCTAAGACGGCCTGTATGTCAGTCAACAAGGTATGGTTGTCAAAGTCGCACCAAACCGCATGATAACTACCGCCAGCGCGTTGCTTTTCGGCTTCACGGCTAAGTAAAGTCGAAGGAATGAACCACTGGGCGTTTTCTTTGGCAACACTGGACGGCGTTTTAGCCATGCTCAGGATGTCATCTAGCGTTATTACCTGGTAGGACTTTTGGTTAGGGCTGCTCGGCTTGTCCGTGTGGTATTGCCCAAAGCCGCTACATAGCTTGGCTTGGTTAAGCATTGCCGCCCCCTGCCAATATTGCCTTGATTCGCGCCAGCTCCGCTTGTGCCACGGGTGATAGTCGCCGGCGACCAATGAGCCACCACGAGGCGCGGCGTGTGTGTATTTGTCTTTTCATTTTTCGCTCCATGCGGGAGTTGCGTTCCATTCTGTAATCGCATATACCAGCGTCGCTGGTTAGCCTGCCCGTGGGCGTAGTATATGGGACGAATAAAAAACGCAAACCCCGCTAATTGTCTGATTACGCGGGGTATTTTTATGTCTGCTGTTCTGCCGTTTCGTGATATGCGCGGCCAAAAATATCTAACGCCAGCGACTCAGCTTGTGCCGCATCATCGGCGAAAAACTCTGCGTATAATAGGTATGCGCCTTGCACGGGGCAATCATCCAAAAACGCTTTAGCTTCTGACTTGGTTTTAAAGTTAGGCGAAACGGGAACGGATAACAGCTTGTAGTTTTTGCGCTGCTGATCTACTGCAACGAAATAATAGCCAACCGTAAAGTCGTTCAGCGGTGCGAGTCGGATATTGTTGCCCTGATCTTGGTTAGTATTGGCATTCATTACATGCCCCCTCTAACGATAAAGGCTGACAGCCTGGCACGTTCTCCAAGTTTCTGGTAAGCGACGTATAAAGCACGACAAAAGCGTTTTCGTGACGATCTGCAATCGTTTCTAAGTAGTCGTCGGCCTGCTTTTTTGTCTCGAAATATGGCCCGATGCTGTTGGTTACATTGCCAACACGGCTCATAACCATGAAAAAGGTAATGTTTTTGGCTTGAGTGGTGTGTCCTGAATTTTGGACGGATTGATTTTGAGTGTT
>SCST01000086.1 GCA_004299465.1 Methylovulum sp.
GCCTTCAATGCATAAAACGTCGAGGGTTTGCCGGTCTGCGATGATGGCCTCTATCAAGGCATCCAGCCGACCGGCCGGTGCTATGGATAGCGATGGTTGCCAGAGCATCTCGACGCCGTATTCATTGACGAGTTCTTCCAGCGACGGGCTGTCAGCGCACAGGATCGACATCGTGTCGCCACCGCAAGAGCCGGTTTGTAGCCAAAGTAATGTCGTCATGAAAATCTCCTGTATCTACTCAGCCTTATATTGATGTGCAATGCGTATATCTATCCCGCGTTCTTTAAAACAACTTTCGCTTCATTCCAGAAAGCATCCAGTTCGACCAACTCGCACTCTTTCAGGCTTCGGCCACTGGCTTCAACCTGTTGTTCAATATAATTAAAACGCCTGGAAAATTTTTTCGTGCTTTGTTTCAAGGCGATTTCAGCATTGACGTTTAAATGCCTGGCCAGGTTAACGGCGACCAGCAATAAATCGCCGACTTCTTCCTGGATATGCGCCTGGTCGCCGGATGCCAAGGCTTCCCTGATTTCATCGAGCTCTTCCTGCACCTTTGCAAACACCGGTTCGACATCGGGCCAGTCGAAACCGTGTTGTGCGGCGCGATCCTGGATTTTTTCGCATTCCATCAGTGCAGGAAGGCTGCCCGCTACGCCGGATAACACGCTTTGCTGCACCGGCGTTGCGCCTTTTTCAAGACGCTCCGCCGCTTTGGCCTGCTCCCAAGCCTGTTGGCGTTCTTCGTCGCTGTTAAACACGGCATCGGCAAAAACATGCGGATGCCTGCGGATGAGTTTGTCGCAAATCCCCTCGGAGACCTGTTCAAACGTAAACAATCCGCGTTCCTCGGCGATTTGGGCATGAAAAACAACCTGCAACAATAAATCGCCCAGTTCTGAACGCAGGTCATCCAGGTCGCCCCGTTCTATCGCATCGACGACTTCGTAGGCTTCTTCAATAACGTAAGGAATCAAGCTGGTGAAATCCTGCCTGACATCCCATGCACATCCGTCTTCCGGGTGGCGCAGGCGCGCCATGATAGCCAGCAGTTGTTGGGTGTTTTTCAGCATGTCCCGACCACTCTGCTAAAAGGTGCTGCCGAAATTTTCGTGATAGCGTTGCTTGAAGCTCGCCATATCGAAGCAGTGATTCTGGGTGCCGTGGTGTTCGATCTTGACGGCGCCCATTAACGACGCGATACGTCCGGTGGTTTCCCAGTCGAACTCATTCATCAGACCGTACAATAATCCCGCCCGGTAGGCGTCGCCGCAGCCGGTAGGGTCGTTTATTGCATTGGGCAGCGCTGCCGGAATTGTGATACACCGGCCTTGCGTGTGGATTTTCGATCCCTGTGCGCCCAGCGTAATGACCAGCGCGTCAACACGTTCGGCTATCTGTTCCAGCGATAGCCCGGTGCGCTCCTGCAACAGTTCCGATTCATAATCGTTCAGCGTGACCCAGGTCGCCTGGTCGATAAACTTGAGCAATTCAGCGCCGTTAAACATCGGCATGCCCTGGCCCGGATCGAAAATAAACGGTATGCCCAATTCGGCAAACTGCGCGGCATGCAATTGCATACCGTCCTTGCCGTCGGGCGATACGATGCCTATGCTGATGTCGCTGCGGTCGGTGGGGATTGAGTTTAAATGCGAAAAACTCATGGCGCCGGGATGGAAGGCGGTAATCTGGTTGCCGTCTTCATCGGTGG
>SCST01000741.1 GCA_004299465.1 Methylovulum sp.
TCATCGCCTGCATCAGTTTTTGTGCAAATCCGCTTCCGTTCGCAGCAGGCCCGGTGTCTTCACGAAGCAGGCAATCGTCGCCCTCCAGGACCAGCAAGGTTTCAATACGCCCCGGCGTTACGCCCAGGATGAGCTGCTTTTTACCGACTTGCAGCAACATCACTTTTTCCCGCATGCCTAGCGACAGACCGCCGACTACACGCATTTTCCCGGCACGCACAGTCAACCCGTTTAGCCTGCTGACGCCCCAGATACAAAGCAGGAACAGGCTTAGCACCGCCAGCAAGCCTATACCCCAGGCCGCAATATCACCGGCGGCAACGGCCCTGACGGCGGCTTTAGGCGCATCCGCTCCGGACACGGCAAGACATACGGGCGTAACGCACAACAATAAGCCGGATAAAAGTAGCTTCGGCGGCATCAGGCGAGTCTTTTCACGCGTTCCGACGGGCTGATCACTTCCGTCAGACGGATGCCGAATTTATCATTAACGACCACCACTTCACCGTGCGCAATCAGCGTACCGTTCACCAGGACATCCAGCGGCTCGCCGGCGAAGCGGTCCAGCTCGACAACCGAACCCTGGTTCAACTGCAATAGGTTGCGGATATTGATCTGCGCCCGGCCTATTTCCATCGCAATCGTGACGGGGACATCCAGGATCACATCCATATTAATTTCTTCCAGCGGCGTTTCCACCCGTTTTTCATCATCATACTGATGATCAAATTCTTCGAAGGTAGCCGCCTCTATATCATCAACCGCTTCTTCACCGGCAAATTCATTGGGGTTTTCACTCATGTCTCTCTCGCACTCAGGTTGTATAACACGCTTGGACGGTAACTATTCAGCCCCTTGCTGTAGGGCGTGCTGCGCGCGCCATCAACAGACTGGCGCGTTTACCCACACGCCGGAGAAGGCGCGCGCAGCACGCCCTACGCTTCAGACAAGGAACTGAACAGTTACCTTGGACGAATCAATGCTTTAATCGGTTAGTAATTTGCACGGCATAATTGCCATCGGATATGCCGACCTTACCTTCAAAAACCGGGACACCCGCCACATTCAACGCCACTGTTTTCGGCATTTCAACCGGTATGACATCGCCTTTTTTAAAATGCATGACATCTCTTAAGGTCATACTCTTTTCCAACAGGATACTGTTTACCGTCATTTCCGCTCTTAAAATTTCATTACGCAACGCAATCTGCCAGCCGCCATCGGCGTCACCCGCGTCGCTACTGATCGCCACCAATAGTTCCCGTATCGGCTCGAGCATCGAATACGGCATGGTAATGTTAATATCGCCGCCGCCGCCCTCCAGTTCGACATGAACCGAAGAAATCACGACAATTTCCGCGGGGCTTACAATATTCGCAAATTGCGGATTGATTTCCGAACCAACATATTCAAAATCGAGTTCCATAACCGGCTTCCAGGCTTCTTTCAAATCCTTAAAAATCATATCGATAACCAAGCGGATAACGCGCATTTCGGTCGGCGTATACTCGCGCCCGTCGGCTTTCGGATGAAACTGTCCGCCACCGCCGAAAAAATTGTCCACCAGCGTAAAGACCAGCGGTGATTCCATAACGATCAACGCCCGTCCGCGTAACGGCGTGACGCGCACAACATTCAGGTTGGTCGGTACATGCAGTTGGAGTACATATTCGGAAAATTTTTTAACCTGTATGCCCGTTATAAATACTTCCGACGAACGCCGCAGGAACAGGAACAGGGAAATGCGGAACAAGCGGGTAAAGCGCTCGTTAACCATTTCCATCGTCGGCATGCGGCCACGAATAATTCTTTCCTGGCTGCCGAAGTTATACTCCCTGACGATACTCTTGTCCTCGGTATCATCGGTTTCGGTCGTAAGGCTGCCTTCGTCTACGCCATACAGCAGTGCATCGATTTCTTCCTGTGAAAGTAAGTCACTCATCGCTTATTGCATAATAAATGACGTGAAAAGGACTTCCGTGACTTCGCCGTGGGCTTTTAATTTTTTCAACGTGGCGGCGACGTCAGCCAGCATCGCGTTGCGTAACTGCTCTTTTCCTTCCGTGGTATTCAATTTGTCGGGACTCTGGGCGCTGATAATCATTAATAAGTTATTGCGCAATATGGGTTCGTTTTTTTTCAGCACATCCACCGTCTCCTGGTCTTCGACCAGGAAAGTGACGGCAAGCTGCACCAGTTCCATCGACGAGCCTGCCGGAAAATCGACGACCAGCGGCTTAGTCATATCAAAATACAGCGAGGCATTTTCATGCTTCTTAGCTTCTTCGTGGCTTTGGTCCCCGGATTCGGCCATTTTCCCCTTCATTAAAAAAAAGGTCCCGGCACCGCCAGCCGCTAATAACAGCACTCCCACAACAATAAGAATGATCAGTTTTTTAGTGGCCAGCTTTCCACCCCCGCCTTCTTGTGCTTGTTCAGCCATATCCTTTACCTTTGTGATTGTGATGTCGGTCTTACAGTATTCTGCATTACCTGCAAAATAATTTCCAGCGGCATCTGCTTGCGCTCTCTTTGCATCAGATGTTCCGGGTGACTTTCCGAAGCGGCGTACGGCGTACCATTACTTTGACTTTGCCCTGAGGAGAGCCTCACCAGAAAACGGCTCGAGTCCCTACTGAAGCAGGCTATAAAAAAATCAGGTGTAGGCATTCCGCGCCAAACAAGGACGCAACGCCAAAGACGAGTTTTTGCCTCGTTGATGCGTAGAGCGTGAAGAACACCGACTGCGCCCATATCGAAGACTATGATGCGGGCAAAAAGATGCCGGTATCAAGCGGTATATTGTCGTTGACTGCAAAGGCGGCCCGTGCAATAAGCGTCACTACGGCGAATGTCACTGATCGCCAAGGCGCACTCGAAACTATCGGGCAGAACAAAGGACACTTGTCGGAGATGGCTTCGGTGCAAGCCGCCAAACGCAACGAATTGCACACCTTTCAGGTCATTCTCTGCGTTGATCGTCGAGCGCTCTTTACACACGTTGTAACTATTCAGCCCCTTGCTGTAGGGCGTGCCGCGCGCGCCTTCTCCGGCGCGTGGATAACGTACCAGTCCGTTGATGGCGCGCAGCACGCCCTACGCTTCAGGCAAGGATCTGAATAGTTACCACACGTTTAGAATTCATTAATTTGGCTTTTTTGCCTTACTGTTACGGAGATGTTGGACAGCTTCTTAAAGATAATTAAACAGCGACAATTTCTTTACCTGCGTATAAGCTTGCTGTGCTGCCTGTAATGACAGTGTCTGCGAATTAAGCCGGGTAATTGCTTCTGTATAGTCTAGATCTTCCGTACCCGATAACACCGTTTTCATGTTAAGCGCATAATCCTCATTGAGTCCCTGCTGGCTTTCCAGCGCTTTCAATCTCACGCCTACGGATGATTGCGCCGTGAGCATTTTTTCCAATGAAGCATCAAAATCGTTAAGTGAGTTTGTGTCGGGTTCGTTTGCTCTCAGATCCGTGGCAAATTTATCTATCGCTTCAAAAATATTGGTGATGGATCCAGGCTCGGGCACTGTTGCGGGCGGTGAACCCGTAGGTGCGCCAAATACATTAATACCGGGGTCGCCATCCGTAACCTGACGATCGATCCCAATCTGGATAATGCGTGAATGAGTATCGCCTGAGTAAATATAAGCGCTGCCCCCCGTTGAATTGGTTGTCGTATCTTTGCTGAATGCCGGCGTATCGGTTTTAAAACCTGAAAAAATATATTCGCCGTTGGCATTCTTTGTATTGGCAAGGTTCAGCAATTCGCCGTTAAGATCTTCCAATTCTTTAGCAATAGTAATACGGTCGTTTTGAGAATTGCTTGCATTCAGTCCCTGTACGCTTAATTCCTTAATCCGGTACATTACATTCCCGGCATTCGTCAACACACTGTCTTCCAGTTCCAGCCGTTGCTGGGCGGCGTTGATATTACTCTGATACTGCGTGGTCTGATCAATGCTTTGATTAAGGTCAATAATACGGGCCGCCGCCGCCGGATTATCAGCCGCAGTTAAAATCTTTTTACCAGAGGATAACTGCATCTGTGTCTGACTCAGTTTTGACTGTTGAGTCAGCATTGCATTTAGCTCCAGCTGTTGAGACCAATTTGTTGAAATTCGCATGATATACCTACCTGATTGCTCCAATTAACGTATCGAATAGTGAGCTAGCTACAGAAATCGCCTGAGCCGCCGCCTGATAGGACTGTTGAAACTTAATCAGGTTTGCCGCCTCTTCATCGAGATTAACCCCGGACAGGCTTTCTCTGGACTGCTTGGCCTGATTGAATAAGGCTTCCTGCGCTACGCTGCTGACCTTGGCCCCGCTCGTTAATGTGCCCACTTTTGACACCAGCTGACCATTGACCTCATTAAATGTAGCATTGCCGCCAAGCAAAATCGCCTGATTTTCAAGACCCGCCAGAGCCAAAGCCGTCGTATTATCGCCCGGCACCGTATCAGCACTACCGGATGCGGCAATTTCACTGGGGTCAGTAATCAACGCCGCTATGTTTTGCGCGCCCTTAAACGCCGGCCTGATCAAAAAACTATCGCCCCCGGCAACCGTTGCTCCGGTTTCTATCGTAAATCCCGGCCCCGCTATTGTGGTCGGCGGCGGTCCCGGAAAAGAGCTGATGGTATTATCGCTCAAGCGTTTCAATGAAAAACTGCTGCCGTCATAACTCAATTGATAATCGCTGGCAGCCAGTTGGCCTATGGTCTGTGCATCATAGCTGGCAGTAACATTGCCGGTATTATTGGGAGCAGAAATGACCGCAGGCTTACCGGCATCAAAAAACGCTTTCCCGGCCTCAGCGTTTAAATCGAATCCCGCCGCATGCACCGCATTAAATTGAACGGCGAAACCTACCGCCAACAAGCCCATTTGCTGTTGAGCCGGATCAAGTATTTCATCGCGAAATTTAAGCGCGCCGGACAATTCACCGCCAGTAATTTGCTGGGTGATATCCTGACCGTCCATAAGAATATTTTTGTGCGTAAAATCGGCGCTGGAGCCTGCCAAGGTCAGGGTGGCAGCACTATCGCCCAGCACTAGGGACTGCCCGCTGCCGATAAACACGCTTAGGCTGCCGTCTTTTTGCTGCAAAGTCGAAACGCTTACTTTTTCCGCTATTTTAGCCACCAGTGCGTCGCGCTGATCCAGCAAATCGTTAGGCAGCTGCCCATCAGATGTACGACTTGAATCGAGCACAATCTGGGCGTTCAAATCGGCAATACTGCTGGCGTATGAATTAATGTTATTAAGCGTTGCCCCCATTTGATTGTTTGTCTGATCACGCAAATCTTCAAACTGGCTCGACATGGTATTAAATTGCTGTGTCAACGACTCAGCTTGCGAGAGCATGACCTGCCTGACAGGCAATGAGCTGGGATCGTTGGCTAATTCATTGGCGGCATTAAAAAATGCTTTTAACGCCGGAGACACGCTGGTCGATTCGCCGGATACCATACTGTCGACTTGGGAGGCCAAGGTAGACAAGGTATCTGCTTCTGAAAACGCAGACGTGCTGGATGTCAGCTGATGGGTAATAAATTGATCATAACGGCGAGATATCGTTGCTACAACACCTTGAGCCGTGTTCGAACTCAGTTCAACGACTTGACGACTGTAACCCTCGGTATTGACATTGGCAATATTATGACTCGCTGTTTGCAGCGCTTGCTGCGCAGCCATAAGCCCTGACAAAGAGGTTCTTAAAATTTCTGCCATACTATTTACCTTCTAAGTTATGGAGGGCTTGCACGCCTTAATCAATTCATTGCCACAGCGATGTCAGACTTAAATGCATTCAGTGTATTGCCCTGATAAATACTCATTACTTTGTCGGCGTATTTCGGATCCGTTGCATAGCCGGCCTGCTGTAATTCACGCATATACTGCTCTGTATCATCTACTTTTTTTAGCGCATCGGCATAGCGCGGATTATTTTTTATAAAATTCACATAATCCTGAAAGCTTTCCTGATACGAACGATAAGACCTGAATCCCGCATTAACTTTTTGGGCGACACCCTGCTCAAATTCCAGTGTAGGCACTCTAGCCTGTTTGCCCTGCCAGGATTTGTCGGCTTTGATATTAAATAAATTGAAACTGTTGCTGCCGTCGCTGTTTTTGATTAACGAACGACCCCATCCCGTTTCCAGCGCAGCCTGCGCCAACAGCGCCCCCGGTTCCACGCCCAATTCCTTGGCCGCCTGCTGCGCGTATGGATATAACCGCCTGACAAATTCCTCTGCTGATTGTATCGGCTGACCCTGGTCAGACTGAAGCGGAATTTCAATTATTTCATTAAGCGGCCTATCGCGATAAGCATAAGCCCTGATACTGGCTTGTCCTTCGTCTACCGAAGTTAAGGCGGCACCTACCGGTTCGTTCAGATAATCCTGTATCGCCCGCTTTTCACCATCCGACTTATCCGGGCTTAGTTGCTTGACAATTAAATCGGCAAGACCGACACCGGGTGTACCGGACAAATGCACAGCCAATTGCTGGTCATACATATCGCTATAAAATTTGCTCTGGTCACTATCCAGCGCCCCATCCGCCAGTTTCGCCTGGCGCATGCCTTTCAATATATTATGCAGGAAAATAGCTTCGAATTGCTTGGCGGCTTCCTTCAATGCTTCCGGCGACTCTTTTCTGGCCTGGTTTTTTAATTTAGCCAGGCCGTTAAAATCGGTATAAACATCGGCATTGTGTGTCGTTAACATAAGCGCCTCACCAGGGGCGGCCCCTAAACCTTTAAATAATAATCAACTCGGCATGTATCGCGCCCGCCGCTTTGAGAGCTTCGAGAATAGCCATCAAGTCACTGGGTCCTGCTCCTACATTGTTAACCGATTGGACAATTTCATTCAGCGAAACGCCCGGATTGAACACAAACATCTGGTTTTTTTCTTCTTCAACGGCAACCTGCGATTGCGGAGTAACCGCCGTTTGACCAGCGGATAATGCACCAGGCTGGCTGACCTGCGGGCGTTCGCTGATCGTCACGGATAAATTGCCGTGCGACACCGCCGCCGGCTGCACCGTGACTTTACCGTTGATAACCACCGTCCCGGTCCGGGAATTGATGATGATACGGGCCGGCGCATCATCAGGCGCCACGATAATATTCTCAACCATCGAAGCAAACGTGACTTTCTGGGCCGGATTCAATGGCGCCCTGACGCTGACCGACGTGGCGTCGATCGCCTTTGCGGTGCCGAAACCCAATTCCCTGTTAATCGACTCAACCATGCGGTTCGCCGTCGTAAAATCCGGCGCGAATAGATCAAAAACCAATTCCTTGGTGTCCGCAAATGAGGTATTGACGCTACGTTCAACCGTTGCGCCACCGTTAATCCGGCCGACATTCGGATTATTGACGGTAACACTGGAGCCGCTCTGGCCCGAGGCGCTGACGCCACTCACCACCAGGCTGCCCTGGGCTATCGCATAGATCTGTCCGTCGGCGCCCTTCAACGGGCTCATTAATAACATACCGCCGCGTAAACTTTTTGCATCGCCTATAGCAGAAACCGTAACGTCAATTTTTTGACCCGGCTTCGCAAACGGTGGCAATTCAGCGGCTATCGAAACGGCGGCAATATTTTTTTGCTTGGGGTCAATATCCGGCGGCAACCTGACGCCTAAACGCGCCAGCATGCTACGCAGGCTCTGCCCGGTAAATTTTGTTTTATCGCCTGAGGAAACCAAGCCCACCACCAAGCCGTAACCGACTAACTGGTTAGTGCGCATACCCTGAACGGAAGCAATATCCTTGATGCGTTCAGCATATATTGTCGAACTACAGCCTATCAGCAGCAGCATTATAAAAAAGCGTTTTATCGCATTCATGTCCATCTCCCGTCAGAATGGAAACCACGGGCTGGTCAGTATCCGCGACAACCAGCCCATCTTGCTGGCATCCGCCATCGCGCCGCTGCCGGTATAGGTAATCGTGGCATCCGCCAGGTTATCCGATGAAATGGTATTGGACACATCAATGTCGACAGGCCTGACGATGCCGGATACCCTGATATATTCATCGCCCTGGTTTAAATTGACTATTTTTTCGCCGCGCACTTTTAAATTTCCGTTCGGCAACTGCTCCACGACCGTCACAGCGATATTGCCGCTTAAGCTGTTGCTCTGCGCGGAATCGCCCTCGCCTTTAAATTCATGGGCTGATTTCAACGTGGTTTCCATACCGTTCCCCGCCAGAAACGCTTTTGCCCCCATGCCTAATAACACCGGCGCGTCGGCCGTCAAACTGGTATCTTTCTTGGCATTAAGATCGGCTTTCTTTTGCGCCTGGGTTTTTTCCTGCAATTTTACGGTCAGAATATCGCCGACCCTAAAGGCGGCAATATTTTCAAACAAGCGCATATCGTAACCCGCCTGGTAGATGGCTCCGGTATTTTGCGCCGGCGCCCTTAAATCGGCAGGGGCTACCGGCGCAAACGCCGGGTCCCGTTGCGGCGGCAGCGGCGCACAGGCCACCGGCAACAACAATAGGGCAATGAGCCTGAATGATCGCGTTTTCATACCGTTATCTCCGATTATAATTGCTGTGTCACAAACGACAGCATTTCATCCGTTGTCGAGATGGCTTTCGAATTCATCTCATAAGCGCGCTGCGTTTCGATCATATTGACCAGCTCTTCAACAACATTGACATTGGATGTTTCCAGCGAGCCTTGCAGCAGCGGCCCATATTCATTTTCGCCGGGAGTACCGATAATCGGCGGACCGCTGGCTACCGATTCGCGGTACAGGTTTTCACCTACCGGCTCAAGCCCCGTCGGATTGATAAAATTAGCCGTCTGGATCTGCCCCAATTGCACGGGCGCCGCATTCCCCGGCTGCAATGCCGATACCGTACCGTCGCGGCCTATAGTAATGCTCAGCGCATCTTGCGGCACGGTAATGGCCGGCTCCAGCACCAAACCGCTGGACGTTACCAACTGGCCGTTCGAATCTATTTTCAGCGAACCGTCGCGGGTATAGTTAATATCGCCGTTCGGCATCAGGATTTGCAAAAAGCCCCGGCCATTGATGGCGACATCCAGTGAGTTTTCGGTTTGCTGGATATTACCCTGCGTATGTATTTTTTCAGTCGCCACCGTTTTCACGCCCGTTCCCAGCTGTAAACCCGACGGCAATACGTTATTTTGAGAGGATTGTGCGCCAACCTGACGAATATTTTGATAGACCAAGTCTTCAAATATCGCCCTGGATTTTTTATATCCCGTGGTATTGACGTTGGCCAGATTGTTCGAAATAACGGCCATGCGTGTTTGCTGGGCGTCCAGGCCGGTTTTAGCTACCCATAATGCGCGCTCTGTCATGATAATCTCCTAATAGGGTTGTCCAGAAAAGTTTTGCCCTTTCACAATTGTTTTCGCGGCATAAGGCGTTCCCCTTGTAGGGCGCGCTCTACATTGCATCGTTCCCACGCTCCAGCGCTCATCGTTA
>SCST01000944.1 GCA_004299465.1 Methylovulum sp.
AACAAAACCATATACCGGTTGTAGTTAGCAAACAAAATCCCCAGCGCCAGCACCGTACCAAGATCGGTGATGAATGTGGCTGCAATAATGATCTTGCCGAGTTCTGTTTTATTGTATCCTGACTCTATCATCACGGAATAAATGACAGCCACAGATGTTGTTGAGAGTGCAATGCCTGCGATCTGTGCTTCGGCAAGACTCCATCCGGCTACATAGTAGGCATAAGCCATAACGCCGAGAAACGGTGCAAGAAAACTCAATACGCCAATGGTCATGCTCTCTTTGAACTTCTTTTTCATCACATCAGGATCGACTTCAGCGCCTGCAAGAAAAGTAAGGAGAATGCTGCCGAATCCGGCAAGGAAGTTCACCCACTCGGTTCTATGCAACGGCAGGAAATTTCCACCGATTACACCTACCATTATCTCAAGAAGGGCAATAGATATAGCTATTCTTACAGAAAGGAGGGTTGCAACAAGTGCAAGACCCATCCATAAAGCTGCCTGAAGCCATTGGTTATCCAAGTATTATGACCCTCTGTGATTTTTCTTTTTCGGCAGGTACTAAAAAACCCCTACCGAAATTTGCATATTCCAGTAGGGGTTATCATTTCCGATTAATCGGAACGGTTAAAGGCGAACCCCATCGCCATTAATAAAATATCAGAACTTCTAAATTATGTCAAAGATATTTCAATATAAGGATAAATCCTTATTTAAAAATATCTGCTATAATTTGGATTATGTTCTACGAAGATGTTTTTAGAAAACTTGGAGAAAGCAAGATAAGATATGCAGTCGCCGGCGGTGTAGCTCTGGTTCTACACGGGGTCGTGAGACTGACAGCAGACCTTGATTTAATTGTAGAGCTTAGCACAGAGAATCTCAGAAAATTTATTACAGCCATTAATGAGCTTGGATACAAGCCTAAACCCCCGGTTAATGCAGAGGATTTTATAGACCCGCTATACAGAAAGGCTTGGAAAGAAGAAAAAGGCATGGAAGTTTTCAGTTTTTACCATCCTAAAATGCCGATGAATTTAATTGATGTCTTTGTGAATGAACCTATTGGATTCAATGAGATCGAAAACGAGATTGTTATATTTAAGGCCAGGGACATAGAGATTCCTGCCATTTCAAAAAAACATCTGAAGGTTCTAAAAGGGAAAGCAAACAGACCACAGGATATTGCTGATATCGAGGCTCTTGAAGAGATAGATAGAATGGATCATAAAGATGAATGAAATACCAGAAAAGAAAGTATTATACAGCCATCGTCTATCAA
>SCST01000742.1 GCA_004299465.1 Methylovulum sp.
GCCACAGGCATTGCCTGTGGCGCCGGCACCTGCGATAACGAGTGTGGGGGATGATGCGGACATAAGTTAAGCGGCTGTTTGATATTACTGTGCTTTTGCCGGGTCGGGAAATGCTTCGATAGAGCCGTCATGGGCTTGAACGATCGGCTCGGCGGCGGTAGGTGGAGGTGTGTGGGCATCGGAATCTTCCGACCTGTCCCCGGCATTTTCTTTGTTGATTTCCAACAAAGGTAACATAGCGTTGCCGATAGCCCCGGAACCCAATATGAAATGTACGCCCATGGAGGCAAGCACGCCAATATGAGCAAAGACGGTGCCGGCAAGCACAATACCCATGCCGGTGTAGCAAATCCAAAGCCCTCGCTTAAGGTTATTTTCCAGTTTTTCAGACAGCACCATCAGTTCGCAGAGGCTGGTAAGGTCGGAATTGGTGAGGATAATATCCGCCACATCGATTGCCAGCGTGGTCGCGCCTCGCAAGGAAACGGACAAATCGGCCTGGCGCATGGCGATGGTGTCGTTGACGCCATCGCCGATAAAACAAACATTGCGCCCTTCGGCTTGAAACTGTTTAACAATGCCGGCCTTATCTTCAGGCAATACTTCGGCGAAGTAGCTGTCAACGTTTAGCTGTTCGGCTAATTTTTGGGTAGGGGCAACATGGTCGCCGGAAACGATACCGATATGTTTAATGCCGTGTTCTCTGAGGCTTTTAAAAACCGCTTGTACTTCGGGCCGTAACGTCGCCTGCAATTCAATAATGCCTGCAACTGCCGAATCAATGGCAACCATCACCAGGGAATGGCCTTGCTCATGGATGGCGGTCTGTAAAATTTGCGCCGAATCCGGAATTGCAATACCTTCCGCGACCATAAAGCGGGCGCTGCCGACATGGATGGTGCGGGCATCATATTGCACTACGATACCAAATCCCTGGCGGTATTCAATGGCATCGAGATTGCTGACGTCCAAACCTGCCAATGCGGCGTGCTGCATAATGGCCTTAGCGATAGGGTGGGTCAGTTGGTGTTCGGCCAAGGCGGCATAAAAGAGGATATCGGCTTCCTGAAAGTCGGCATGGACGCGATGAATAGCGCTGACATTCAATGCGCCATCGGTCAATGTCCCGGTTTTGTCGAACAGCAGGGTATCGATACTGCTGATTTGTTCGAGGCGTTGGCCTTGCTTCAGCAAAATATGTTCAGAGGACGCAACCGTCTGGTAATTGATGGTGGCTAAGGGGCCGAGTAAACGAATGGCCTGGACGGTGTTGCCGCCAAGAATCACCATCGCGCCTGTCGGGCCGAAGAAAACCAGACCGGCGCCGGCTAGCGCCAGAAAGGGCAGGTTAGCCGCTTCCGCCCACTGTTCGCCACGCAATTGGAGTTGGGTTTTACCCTGGAATGCCTGGGCTAAAATAGCGCTCAATTTGCCAATGGCGGTATCTCGTCCGGACGTTTCAACTTTGACCTGAAGCTTGCCGGTTAACATCAAGGTGGAAGCGAAAACGGCTTCGCCAACGCCTTTTTCCACCGGATAGGATTCGCCGGTAAACGCATGTTGGTCGACACTGGCCATACCCTCGACCACCACGCCATCGACAGGAATAGCTTCACCTGCTTTTACCACCAAAATATCGCCTTGTTGGACGGATTCCAGGGCAACTTCCAACTCAACGCCGTCCTGAATCATCCAGACTTTTTGTTTGGGATCGAACAGTTGCTCAAAGAGGTGGTCGTGAAGATTTTGCTGGGCCGTGTCTGTTGCTTTGGTAACGATGGTTTCGCCGATATAGGCCAAGCCCAAACCCAGGGCGGCGGTAAAATAGCGATCCGTCCCGATCAGCAACAGATTGCCCAAGCCCATCAGTAAATAGCTGTCAACTTTACGCTCTTTAATCAGGCGCTGTTTTACCGCGGTCTCGACCTGGCGGTAGAAGGGAAGCATGGTGTAGGTATAAGAGGCGATGTCAAACAGGGCAAATACGGGGCTGGGGTTTAACATGCGCAAGGTCGCTGCGCCCAGGGTGACGCCGCTCATAATATTATTACGATGCTGCTGTTCTTTTTGCGTCAGCTCAGGCTTGTTTGTTGACGGGATAAGCTCCAGCTCATTGGCTGTTTTTTGGAGTTTCTTTAGGTTTTTGGTTTTTTTTCGTTCTTCATAATACCTGAGGCCGGTATAAGAGAGCAAAATGATGGCTAAATCGATCATGATGAATATAGTGGCTTGGCTAGTTTGGAGTGGAAAAGCAAGAGCTTTAATTTAACGGTAAAGCTAAGGAGAAAGCGAAAATATCCCTATTAGCCCGTCGTTACTTAATCAGCCACATATCCTTGAGTTGATTAAATGTCATGGAAAAATCATCTATTCGAAATTATAGGCGGATTCGGCTCCGAAGTGCAATTGGAACAACATCTAATGCCTACTGCGTCGGAACTTGACATTTTTACTTTGCTAAAATAAGTAATTGTAGTCGACTGCATAATTCGCTATAAAAATACCCCTCTGTCAGGAACCCATCGATCCAGTGTTTGGCAAAGCCTAAACCCTGAGCTAATGCATTCCAAACCTTCTGAATCGCGGCTTTCATCTTATCGACAGTCTTGATGAAATTTTTCGAGAGTTCTCACGTCATACTTTTCCAGAGATATTCTTCCGGATTGAGATCGGGAGCAGAGGCAGGCAAGTACACCAGATAAATGTCCAGCCGTCCATCAGTAGCTGCCTATGCCGTAATCGGCCGGCGTTTTATCCCTCCTGAGCGACAAAAGTATGCGCTCCTGTCACTCAGATGGGAGTAGCCGCATTATTGCGGCGGCGGAAAGTGACCCTTACCGATCAGATAAGCGAAATAAGCGTGTAACACTTCGTGGCTGACCCTGGGGCAGCCGATCCCGCTGCTTGCCAGTCCCGCCGTCGTATTGCCGGAGTCGATGCGACGCTGCACACTCGGCCCGGCAGATTCGTGATTTTCAGCGTTATGACCGCTGAACAATGGCAACAGCGGAGCAAGAGCAAGGTCGGGCACGGTTTTGGATGCTTCGGTGAACCGTTCCAGCCATTGTGCAAAAGGCAGCGGCGCGATGGGATAACCCGTTTTGCATAAAACCTCTTGGTAAACGGACTTTGGCGTAGGGCTGGGATTGGCTAAATGAAAAACCTTCCCCAACGAAGCCTGTTGCAGCGAAAGATAAACCAAGGCCCGGCTGACAAAACCGACCGGCACTAAGTTTTCAACATCATTGCCATGATCGGGACTGACGCCCAGTTGAATATCGTTAAGAAGGCGGCGGAACCAAGCATCGTCGACATGGCTGAAGCCTGTCCCTGAAATGCCGATGATTTGGGCAGGCCGATGGATGGTGACCGGCATACCGCGTCTACCGGCAAGTTGCACCAATTGCTCCGCCACCCATTTGGAACCGGCATAACCGGTGCTGGTTTGCTCCGGCGGTGTCAAGGGATCCTTTTCCAGAACCTGTTCGACTTGCGGCGAAACCACTGACAAGGTCGAGACAAAGTGCAGGGGTTTGGTGCGGATCAGGCCAGCCAAGCGCAAAAGTTCATGGGTACCGTCAACATTGGCGGCTTTCAGCATGGCGTAGGGGTAAAGGAAATTATCGTGCGCGCCGCTGTGATAGATGGCATCTATCCGTTCCGCCAAGCTATTAAACTCGGCCGTGGAAAGCCCCAGGCGCGGCTGTTCCAAATCGCCGGCCACGACATGTAAGCGCGGCGCCAGACTCTCCCGCCATAATCCATGCCGTTCCAGGTTCTTTTGCAAACGTTGGCGGCCATGGTCCGCATCGTCGGCACGCACCAGGCAATAAAGCGCCGCCGTGGTTTGCCGCGCCAGTTCATCGACCAAATAAGCGCCCAAAAATCCTGATGCCCCGGTAATCAGCACCGTGCGCAAGTCTTCCGCACTGAGGGCAAAGTCGGCGGTTGGCGGCAAAATCGCCGGGTCGAGCCGGCTCTCGGCGGCAAAATCTATTGTTTGGCTGGATGTACCCTCGTTTTTCTGTGTCAGCAAACAGGCATCGAGGTACGCGGCCTGGGTACTGAGCGTAGGGGCGCTAAACAGCTCACGCATGACGGGCTGCACCTTCAGATCGGCTTCGATACGGTGGATTAATTGGGCCAGCAAGAGCGAATGTCCGCCAAGTTCGAAAAAGTTATCGTGTCTACCGATGCGCCCTACATTCAGGATGTTTTGCCAAACCTCGGCCAGCGCCTGCTCGGTTGCTGTTTGCGCTGCCGGATATTCATCATTGCCGGACAGCATCTCCAATTTCCGCTCGGGCGCAGGCAAGGCTTTGCGGTCAATCTTGCCGTTAGGCGTCAGCGGCAGGCTGTCAAGGACCATGAAATGACTGGGGACCATGTAATCGGGCAGTTTGGCCTTTAGCCAGTTTCGTAATTCATCGCTGCTGAAGTTGTCCTGAGCCGTGGTCAGGTAGGCGACAATGCGTTTATCGCCATCGGCCTCGTACAGGTTGGTCACGACTTGTTGGATGTCCGGGTGTTGGCCGAGTACAGCATCGATTTCGCCCAACTCAATGCGGAAACCGCGCAGTTTGATTTGGTGGTCGATGCGGCCTAAATACTCAAGATTGCCGTCCGGCAACCATTTTGCCAAATCGCCTGTTCTGTAAATGGGCACCGATTTTCCGAACAATTCGATTTCAACGAATTTTTCGGCAGTCAATTCAGGCCGGTTGAGGTAACCGCTGCCTATTCCAATGCCGGCAATGCACAGTTCACCAGGGACTCCAATGGGTAACAAGGCAAGGTTCTTGTCTAAAATAAAAACCTTACAGTTATAGATAGGCTTACCGATCGGTATGGTTCGACTGCTTGGCGCTTCCCGATCATGCTCTAATAAGTATGCGGCGCAAATGGCGGTGCATTCAGTCGGCCCATAGCCGTTGACGAGCTTTGTTCGTCCATCGGTAAAATCCAGCCATGCTTTCAGGCGACTAAATACAATCGCTTCCCCGCCCAAGAACAGGTAGCGCAATGACGCTAGTTTAAGAAATCTATGTTCGTCATTAGGTTCAAGGAGGGGATAAAAAGCACTGGGCGCGCAGTTAAGCCATGTTATTTTCTGTTCCTCAACAATCTTGCAAAGGTGGTTGGGATCATAATGCGTTGAAGTGGGCAGGTGCAGTTGTCCACCGATGATTAGTGGCGCGAAAATATTTTTTTGCGTTAAATCAAAACTAAAAGGTGAAACGATAAGGACACGGTCGCGGCTATTTAACTGGAATTTAGTGGTAAACCAATGGACCAGATTGGTAACGCCTTTATGGAAAACACCGGCGCCTTTGGGCATCCCGGTCGAACCCGAGGTATAAATCACATAAGCCAAATCCTCCGGCCCGGATCTTCCTGTCAGGTTTTCAGCGGGCTGGCCGCTGACATCCAGTTCGTCCAGGCACAGCGCCATACAGTCATGTTTCAATTCAGCCAGCGGCAATTGGGCCTGCAGGCGGCTTTGAGTCAGCAGCAGCGGGGCTTGGCTGTCCTTCAGCATATGGCGGATGCGGACGGCCGGGTAATGGGGATCTACCGGCACATAGGCCCCGCCGGCCTTAAGGATAGCCAGCAGGCCAACGATCATGTCCAGGGAACGTTCGACCGCAATCGCGATCAGCGGGTTATCGGCCAATAACGGTGCCCCCGTTTCCGTTTTCAGGCCGCTCAGGTAGTGCGCTAATTGGTTGGCTTCGTCGTTGAGTTGGCGGTAACTCAGCGACTGGCCGTCAAAGACCACAGCCAGATTGTCGGGCGTTGCCGCCGCTTGTTGTTCGAACAGGTCAATAATCGTCCGGTTTTTGGGATAGCCGGTCGCGGTATCGTTCCAGGCCTGCAATTGCAAGGTTTCCTGGGCTGTCAGCATCGGCAGTTGGCCGATGGCCTGTTGCGGGTTGTCGACGATGGCGTTGAGCAGCGTCTCAAAATGCCCGGCCATGCGTTGTATGCTGTCGTCCGCAAACAAGTCGGTGGCGTATGCCCACGAACAATGCAGCTGCCCGTCCTGTTCGGCGACATTCAAGGTCAGGTCGAATTTGGCGACGGCGTGTTCCATTTCCATCGCCGCGATGTCCAAACCGGGCAAATCCAGTTCGTTCATTTCGGTGTTTTGCAGCACAAACATCACCTGGAATAGCGGGCTATGGCTCAAACTGCGGGTAGGTTGCAGTTTTTCGACCAGCATCTCGAAAGGGATGTCCTGATGGGCGTAGGCGT
>SCST01000743.1 GCA_004299465.1 Methylovulum sp.
TCAGGTTATTGATGTCCAGATCGCTGCTTACGGTATTGAGCCGGTTGCATAAACCCAGCCAACGTGACCTGGTCTGCTGCAACTGGTTTTGCTTGAGTACATTTTTTTCGGTGTTTTTTTGTGCGCTAATGATGCCCTGCCTGAGCCGCTCGGCTCTTGCCGATAGGGTCTTCAATTTTACCTGCTGGTCCAGAAATGCCTGTTGGGAATCGGTAATCGCCGGCGGACGTTGCGCAAAAGGATGTTGCAAAGCACCGCAGAGAGGACACGGCTTGCCGTCGACAAGATGGACCCTGTCGGCAGCCATCCTTTTCAACAGCGCTTCACGGGCAACAGATTCATCGAGTGCGCGCTTAATATTTTCTTCGCGGCTGATTTCCCTGGTTAATTCCTCCAATTCCAGGATCAAGGTGTCGGCATCATATTCCGGCTCCTCCTTACGCCTAAACACCGCCAACAGGCCAAAACCGCTTTTGGCCAGGTTTCGGTGCGCTAAGGCCAAATCGTATAATTCCTGGAACGCTTTTACTCTTTCCTGCTGCTCTGCTTGCAGTTCGTCAATTTTTTCAGGGTCATAGCCTTGAAGCAAGTGCTCGAGTTCTTTTTCATCCTCTTCCAATTGCTTGATGGTATCGGCGCTTTTTACGTTAGCCTTATCCAGCGAGACTGTTGCCGCTTTTAAGGCCGACGTCGTGCCTTTTAGCCACTTATTGAATGTTTTTTGCCGCCCGCTTAATTCAGCTAACTCGGCCCTGAGCTTTTTTAGCTTCGCTGTCTCTGGAAAATCAGCCAGCAAGGATTCATCCGCAGCATGGTCCTTAAGCCATGCGTTTACTGTGTCGAGCGCAGTTGTCTTTTCGGCATGCTGCACGGACAGGGACTGCAGTAAGACTGCTTCCGACTGCCTGCCCGACCTGAGCTGGCCAAGCGCTGTCCTGATTTCATCCATAAGCTGCTTTTGTTCACCAAACGCCTTGTTTGCAACGCCATCAGGCACGGCGGCATTGTCGCCCAACTGATGTCTTAGCTGCAATAACTCAGCCTGCAAAGCCGCCAATTCGGATTTACACTGCTGGACAAGCGCGCTTTTATCGTCAATCGCAGCCATATCATCACTAAACGGCAAGGCGCTTTGTGCGGCATCTATCTGGTCGAGCGAGTCTTGCGTGCTTTTCAGCTGCGTTTGTATAGCGCTTAACCGTTTTTCCTGTTCGGCAACACGAGCTTCCAGCACGCTTACATTTTCCAGCGCAGCTTGCCGTTGTTCCAAGGCTTTTTGTTCCTGCTGCAATTCTGTGTAATGTTCTCGATAATCCGACAAATCATGCCGGCAGGCTTCGAGCTTTTCAGGGTCGATCAAGACAATAGCAGAAAGCTCCTGCTTTAAACGCTCAACGGCGGCAGTCGCAGCATCAGCCTGTTCAATGACTTCTTGCTTATAATCGGCATAAATATCGGTGCCGATAATTTTTTCCAGGATATCCATGCGTTCGCTGTCCAACGCATTTAGAAAAGCGGCAAAATCACCCTGGGCCAACATTATTGAGCGCGTGAAATTGCGGAAATTCATGCCGGTAAGCTCGGTAATCCTGGCACAAACCTGTTGCGCCGTGCTTGCCACCACTTCACCATCCGACAACCGCACCAACTGCATCCCTGCCGCCTGCAATTCGCCGTCCGGGTTATCTTCCGCGCGTTGAGCACGCCAGCTCGATTGATAATGATCGCCACCCAACGCAAACCCAACCTCGGAAAAACATTCTGCGGTATGCTGGGTCATAACAAATCCGGCAGGCCTATTAAAACGGAACGTCTCACCATATAAACCCAGCGTGATGGCATCCAGAATACTTGATTTTCCTGAACCATTAGGCCCTGTTATCGCAAAAACACCGGCATCGGAAAAAGGAGGTTGCTCAAAATTGATGCGATACTCGCCTTCTAATGAGTTGATATTCTTGAAATGAATATTGAGTATTCTCATAACATTATGATTTTTATAATTGTTTATATCAGGATACGGTTTTTGGTCGGAATGCCTTGGTGAACATTTTGTACACTTACATGGTACACGATAGGATTGCTTGAGAAAACAGCCAGACCAATAACCATAAACTCGCCACAACACTTGCAAGAATTTCAGGCGCAAAAAATGGTGCTGCCCCGTTCATTGCTTTATTTTTGGCAAAACGCTGTTTATCGAAAGACCGCCAATGGAGTGCACGCTTTGCTTGCACATGCAGGCAAAGTACAGCCAAGGCCAGGAAATAA
>SCST01000744.1 GCA_004299465.1 Methylovulum sp.
CCCTACCCTCAGCCAAACCCGCCGCCGCCCGGCGTTTCAACCTGGATTGCATCGCCTGCATGCACGTCAATTTCGGTGCAGCCAGGGAGTGTTTCGATCCGGCCATTGCTTCGGATGACTGAATTCACGCCGGGCTTTCCGGGTTTGCCGCCGTTTAACCCAAACGGCGGCAAGCGGCGATGGCTGGAGAGGATGCCGGCAGTCATCGGCTCCAGGAATTGTATGCGGCGAACCACGCCATTTCCGCCTCGATTGCGCCCTGCCCCGCCGCTTTCTTTCCGAATGGAAAATGCTTGCAGCAGCACCGGAAAGCGTAATTCCAGCACTTCCGGGTCGGTGATGCGCGAATTGGTCATGTGTGTATGCACGGCATCGCATCCGTCGAAACCGTCTCCTGCCCCGGCTCCGCCGCATATCGTTTCGTAATATTGGTAGCGCTCGTTGCCGAAAGTGAAATTGTTCATCGTGCCCTGCGAAGCGGCCAGCACGCCCAATGCGCCGTACAAGGCGTCGACAATGTATTGCGAGGTTTCGACGTTGCCTGCGACCACCGCTGCCGGATAGTGGGGATTGAGCAGCGAACCATCGGGTATGACGATGTCCAACGGCTTCATACAGCCAGCGTTGAGCGGGATGTCGTCCTGCACCAATGTCCTGAAGACATACAGCACCGCCGCCTTGCTGACCGCAGCCGGGGCGTTAAAATTGTTCGACAATTGCCGGGACGTGCCGCTGAAATCGATACGGGCCCGTTGCGCCTTGCGGTCGACAGTGACCGCGACAGCGATTTTCGCGCCATTATCCATGACATATTCGAACGCACCATCGGCTAACCTGGCGAGCACCGCGCGTACACAGGCTTCGGCGTTGCCCTGTACATAGCGCATATACGCCTGCACTACGGCTAAGGAATAACTTGACACCATGTGCCTCAATTCCTGTACACCTTTCTCGTTGGCGGCAATTTGCGCTTGCAGGTCGGCGATATTTTGTTCGGGGTTGCGCGCAGGATACGGCCCTGAACCCAGCCACGCGCGTATGGCTGCTTCCTGGAAACAGCCGTTATCGACGATTTTCAAACCCTCGCTGAGCACGCCTTCCTCTTCGATATGGTGGCTGTTGGCCGGCATCGATCCGGGAGAAATACCGCCGACATCGGCATGATGGCCGCGAGAGGCGGTAAAAAACAGCAATTCCCTGCCGTCCTCGGCAAACACCGGAGTCACGACGGTAATATCCGGCAAATGCGTGCCACCGGCATAGGGCGAATTGAGCAGGTAGACGTCGCCGGCTTGCAGGCTGGCGGAATACCTGCGCAATATCGCCTGTACGCTTTCGCCCATCGAGCCCAAATGCACCGGGATGTGCGGTGCGTTGGCGACCAGTTGACCGCCGGCATCAAAAATCGCACAGGAAAAATCCAGGCGTTCTTTGATATTGACCGAATGCGCGGTGTTCTGCAGCACAAAACCCATTTGTTCGGCTATCGACATGAATAATTTATTGAATATTTCCAGCAACACCGGGTCGGCGCGGGTTCCGGCGGCGAACGCCCGTTGCAGCGGCAGCGCCCGCTTCAGCAGCAGATTGCCGTCGGTTTGCAATTCGCCCTGCCAACCGGGTTCAATGACGATGGTCGATGTCGGCTCGACGATAATCGCAGGGCCTGCGATGTGCTGTTGTAGCGCCAAATTTTCGCGCCGATAAACCGGCGCGTCATGCCATGCATCGTTACTGAATAGGCGGGTAAGCATTTCCGGCTGCTCCGTGCCGCCGCAGGTAACGCTATTCACGGCATCAAACGCATCTGTTTCGCTGCCGATGCATTCCACTATCGCGGTTTCAACCAGCAGCGGCCGGTTTTCATAACAAAATCCGAAACGGTGCCGGTATTGTCGCTGAAAATCGGCAAGCATCGTTTCTTTATCGGCAAAATCGACCGACAAGCTGCTGTCGGTTCCCTGAAAACGTAACAACAAGCGTCGCACGGCGGTTATCTGCAAATTCACCAAACCCTGTTCTTGCAATGCGCAGCGGCCCTGCTCTTCCAGATATTGCAGGCAATCGCGCAAGCCACTTTCGCTAATCGTATCCCAGGGCATTTCAACGGCCTGTTCCTTAAGCACACGAAAATCCGCCAAACCCATGCCGTAAGCGGATAATACGCCGGCCAAGGGATGCAGGATGACGGTTTGCATCCGCAGGCGATCGGCGATTTTACAGGCATGTTGCCCACCTGCGGCCCCGTAGCAGCACAACGCGTATTCGGCGACGTTATAGCCCTTTTGCACGGAAATTTTCTTGATCGCCGCCGCCATGTTTTCGACGGCAATGTCCAGGAAGCCTTCGGCGACTTGTTCCGGGCTGCGGCTATCACCGCTTTGCGCCTGGATACGCGCGGCTGTGTCGCTGAACAAAGCGCTGACACAACCGGCATCCGGCGGCAAGTCGCCGTCCGGTCCGAACACGGCCGGAAAAAACGGCAATTTGCCGAGCATTAAATTGGCATCGGTAACCGTCAGCGGCCCTCCGCGCCGGTAACAAGCCGGTCCCGGATTCGCGCCCGCAGATTCCGGGCCAACCCGATAACGGCTGCCGTCGAAAGTCAGCACCGATCCACCGCCCGCCGCGACGGTGTGGACATGCATCATCGGCGCGCGCATCCTGACGCCGGCGATTTCGGTTTCGAAACTGCGCTCCAATTCCCCGGCATAATGTGCGACATCGGTAGACGTTCCGCCCATATCGAACGCGATGATTTTGCGCAAACCTGCGCGCCCTGCCACCGCCACAGCGCCGACGATGCCGCCCGCTGGTCCCGAGAGCATGCAGTCCTTGCCTTGAAACGCACGAGCTTCGACCAAACCACCGTTGGATTGCATGAACAACAGCCGTGGTTGCCGGACATCGCCGCCCAGGCCTTCGGCGACCTGCGCGACATAGCGTTTCAGTAGCGGCGATAAATACGCATCGACCACGGTGGTGTCGCCGCGGCTGACGATTTTCAGCAACGGGCTGACTTGGTGCGAAACCGATATTTGCGTAAAACCGGTTTGCCTGGCGATATGCGCCAATTGCAACTCGTGTTCGGGATAACGCCAGGCATGCATCAAAACGATCGCCAGCGCACGTATGCCCTGTGCATGCAGTTCTTGTAACTGCTTGCGCGCCTTATCGATATTTAAGGCCTCCAGTACGTCACCCTGCGCCGTAACCCTGGCGTCGATTTCAATAACCGCCTGGTAAAGCGGTTCCGGGAGGTGGATATTAAGCGCAAAAATAGATGGTCGATTTTGGTAGCCGATACGCAAGCAATCTTTAAAACCGCGCGTAATCACCAGCGCGACCGGTTCGCCTTTGCGTTCCAGCAAAGCATTGGTGCCGACGGTGGTGCCCATTTTGACGCTTTTGATACTTGCGCCGGCGGGTCCTTGCAAAATCTCGCGTATGCCTTGTATCGCCGCATCCCGGTAGCGTTCAGGGTTTTCCGAGAGCAGTTTGCGGGTGACGATCCGGCCATCGGGACTACAGGCCACAATGTCGGTAAACGTGCCCCCGCGATCAATGCAAAATTGCCAATGCGACATCCAGTTTATAAGTCCTGTTTGATACCTGTTTGCAGCGTCGGCCAGCGGCTGAACGCAAACACCCAGATCATTGCGATGTTGACGACAGGGATCAATAACACCAGCACCCACCAAGCGTCGAAACCTGCTTTTCGCAGGATGCGGACACCCAGCCATAGGCAAAACGCCACATAAACCGGTAACAAGAGATAAAACAAGGTCATCGCAGATGCTCCGTTTTATCGCGCAGATTAGGCCAAGGCTGCAACGCCAATTGCATGAAAACCAGCAGCAGGCCGAAACCGGGCAAGAATACCAGCGCAGCCCAGGCCGGATGAAAACCGGCTTTTTTGTAGATCAAAACTACTGGCAGGAAAATTAACAACCCAATAATAAGGACTTGAAATACTTCGGGAAACATCATCATACACCACTCCTTTTTGATAAAATTGTTTGGAGAGAGACAGTTCTTTCGTTATTTTTCCTTACCTGCAAATTATAGGACTTCTCATAAATATATGCTTTATATCTGCAGTAAACGAATTCTTATCATACGGCTTGCCTCTACATGATAGAAACTATTTTAGAATGCTGTCCGGATTTGGTAACCACTATATGCTTATGCGTTTGCTGCTTGCCAAAATGAAGAATAAGGCGTTTAATCAAACCGTTATATCAATTGATCCGTAGGATCACAGTAACACCGCAAACATGTCCCTGGCCTTGAGTTGATAAATCTCTTTGATGTTTTGTCCTGTTTGAAAAACAATGCGCCAGTGTCTTTTAAATCAGAGCGCAATGAGACAAGCTACAACCTCCTTCAAACACCATGCCGTCATTTTCCTTCTCATCCTTTGTGGTGTCGCCCTCCCCACCGTAATATTAGATTCAATCATTCAATAGAGGCACAAAACATGCTATCACTTCTTAAAAAAGCAGGATTAACCGGACTGCTGATATGCATTACCAGCTCAGCTTCAGCAGTCACCTATAACGGTTTTGCCAATGTTTCCAATTTAGAACTCAATGGCAGTGCTTCCAAACATCGCTCCGTCCTGAGACTGACTTCCGCAGCACTTCAATATTTCCAAAGCGGCAGCGCTTTTAATAAAACAACGTTAAATACATCGAAATTCAGCACTTTTTTTAAATTTCGCATTAGCCAAAAAGGCGGCTATATTCCTGGAACTGAAACAGGCGGGGATGGTTTTGTCTTTACGATTCAAGCGACTGCATCAACTGCAATAGGTGATTCGGGCGGGCATATGGGTTACGGTGGAATTACCGGTGCCAGTGTCGGCATTGAGTTTGACACCTACCAAAATACAAATTCCAACGATCCTAAACTTGCCCATGTGGCTATTGATATGAAT
>SCST01000745.1 GCA_004299465.1 Methylovulum sp.
ATGAAATGTTAAAAATCATTATCCAAAAAAACTGCGCAGTACCTGGGAAGTGACAACGGACACCGCGCTTGGCTATGGCCCTTATGGCGTCCTGGAGTGAAGCTGTAAAAAAGAGCCTGTCTAGTTATCCTTCCCATTGGTAAAGGAAAAAACACTAAAAACGGCGGTGTAGCACGTTACATCATTGGTCAACGACCATTAACAAACAACGACAATAAGTCACAAAGGGTCACATAATGAAAAAGACTAAATTTCATGATCGATATACCGTAGATTTTGAAACCGTCCTTAAAGGCAATGTTGAGGATGCTCAAGGTAATTTGTTTATATCTGATGGCTTCCAGTGGAACTCAGACACCATGAAAATATTGCATTCAGGCGTTGATACCATCAAACAGCTTTATTCAGGTTTGATTGAGCGCGACATGCTGGCACAGATACAAGCAGTTTATGACCGTGGTTACGGTGGTTTCGTTGAATTGTTGTCGCTTGATGGTGAAATAGTCCCGTTCATGGTCAGTTCCGGTCGTAAAGGCGGATATAAATTCACATTACTGAATCAAGAACTTGGCGTGGTTATACTCTTGGGATCGACCTACGTTAAAGACGACCTTAATGGCTCACATTTAAAAATCGAGCTGTCCCCTCACCTGATTATGAACAACACCTCGGAATATTTGCAGAGTCTCATGGATAACTTTGCAAAATCACTGCTGACGCAAGTATTGCCCTCTGGCGTTGCATTACACCTGTGCTGCGACTTTCAGGGCGTCGATATTCCTGATGACCTTGACCGTCAATTGACGACACGTACACGTCGAACCATTAGCCGAACCGGGTTATCGGAAATTGACATACCGCTTATGGCGTCAAAATATGGCGCATCGCAGTCGTTTTTATTTGGACGCGCTGATTCCGTACAGTTTGCTGTTTACCGTAAAGACATACAAGCCAAAGAGCAGGATAAAACGCACATATGGCATGTAAAGTGGTCCGAAGCCGGTGATAGGCATTTTGAGCTTGCGTATAACCCGGAATTGCCTGTATGGCGTGTAGAACTACGATTTCATCATACCGCGATAGATGAATTGGGCCGCGATAAAGACCTGACCATTAAAACATTTATGGACGCCGTGACGCATTTAACGGGCTTCTGGCGCTACGGCTTAGATAATTGCTACCGTTGGGATATGAATCATCGATACATACATCCCGCTTGGCAATACCTGATAGAGTCAGTTTTTATCCCGAAAAACACGGGCTTTATATTCACGCGCCGCTTAAAAAAGTTACCAGGCGAGGGCAACCAGAAAAATATTGCTCTCGCCTATGGCAACCTGCTGTCTATTTACGCAAGAAATAGATTTCCCGTTAAGTATGTCATGCGTTCGCTTAGGGATTCCGGCATGTGGCGTGATCTATTCAAGTATTGGCAACAAAAAACAGGCCTATTCGATGATGATCGGGATGTGATAGCCATCATCATGCAGGATGTCGAAAACAAGCTTAAACAGCGTCGTATCGGTTACGGCATAGCCGCTTGATTAAAAAACAAGGCGAGGCTTGGCTGGTTGACATACAGCCGGGTGGCCGTGGCAAGAAACGCTACCGTAAAACCTTTGCAACCAAAGCTGAAGCGCTACGGTATGAACGGACATTACAGGCTAAACTTGTCCAGGACACGCAATATATCGTGCCAAAAAAGGACACTAGGCGGTTAAGTGACCTGATTGAACAATGGTGGCAATCAACAGGCATTCTCTTATCATCCGGCCCGGATACCTACCAGCGTTTAAAAGCGGCGACAACGGCAATGGGCAACCCGATGGCTTCACAATTTACCGTCTCCCATTTTGCAGATTACCGGGCGACTCGTATCAGTGGTGGATTATCGCCATCAACGTTAAATAGAGAATTGCAAACCTTCAAGGCCATGTTTAGTGAACTTGCGCGCCTTGGTTACTGGTCCACAGATAACCCGTTCCGCCTACTCCGCCCAGTCAAACATCATCAACCTAAAATGGCATTTTTGACGGTAGAACAAATCAACCAGCTAATGAGTGCTTTAAAACAAACCGGCTGCGATGCGTACCTGGTTGCCCTGGTTTGTCTTTCGACCGGTGCCAGATGGGGCGAGGCACAATCATTAACCGGATCAGATTTTTCACCTGGCCAAGTTCATTTTCATGACACCAAGTCAAAAAAATCCCGTTCTGTACCTATATCCAAGGATCTGCAAGGAAGCCTGATAGCTGTATTGTCATCCAGGGAATTTAACGATAGCTATTCAACCTTCTCTCGCCGCTTGATTGAAATGGGCTTTAATTTGCCCAAGGGTCAGCGCTCGCATATCCTGCGTCATACTTTCGCAAGTCACTTTATGATGAATGGCGGTAATATTCTTACGCTTCAAAAAGTCCTTGGCCATTCATCCCTTGAAATGACCATGAAATATGCACACCTTGCACCTGAATATCTTCTTGAAGTTTTAGAAAAAAATCCTGCGTTGACACTCCGTTGACAAAAGCCTGAAAAGCTTAAATTACAGGCATAAAAAAACCAGCTAAAAAGCTGGTTTATCAAAAACTTAAGTGGTGGGTCGCATGCGATTCGAACGCATGACCATCGCATTAAAAGTGCGGTGCTCTACCGGCTGAGCTAGCGACCCAACAAAGACTGCCTATTATAATGATGTTTTCAGATATTGCAACAGTTTTTTACTGATATTGTGTAGGATCTATTATTCCCGCTTCAATAAAACCGGCTTTTCTTAAGCGGCAAGCATCGCAGACTCTACAGGCGCGACCTTGTTCATCGGCGGAATAACATGAAACGGTATGCTTATAATTCACACCTAACGCTATGCCTTTTTTAATAATTTCCGCCTTGCTTAGTGATATAAGCGGTGTGTGTATTGTGAAATGCTTGCCTTCGACGCCTGCCTTAGTCGCCAGATTGGCCAATTGCTGGAAAGTTTTGATGAATTCAGGCCTGCAATCGGGGTAACCGGAATAATCGATGGCATTAACACCAATAAATATATCTTGCAGTTTTAACACTTCGGCCCAACCCAACGCAAAAGACAAGAAAATGGTATTTCTTGCCGGAACGTAGGTAACAGGTATACCTTCCTGCAATTGATCAGGCACGGCTATATGGTCATCGGTTAATGCCGAACCGCCGATTGAACCTAAACCCAGTTTAATGATTTTATGATCCTCTACCTGATAATCTTTAGCGATTTGCGTAGCGGCGATGAGTTCGGCGTTATGGCGTTGGCCGTAATCAAAGCTTAATGCATAACAGGTAAAGCCTTGCTGCTTTGCCAGCGCAAGTACGGTAATTGAATCTAGTCCTCCCGATAGAAGAACAATGGCTTTTTTTTGCATGCAGTGATTATTTGCCTTGGGCGTCGTCCCAAAGCAGTTTATGGAGTTGGATTTGAAAACGGACGGGTAATCTGTCCTGGAGTATTTTTTCAGCGAGTTCTGTCGGATTTTGTTGGCCCATAACGGGTGAAAACAATATTTCACAACGATCAGCCAGCTTGTATTCGGTCAGCGCCGCTTTTGACCATTCATAGTCTTCAGCACTGCCGATCACGAACTTGACTTGATCTTTAGGGTTTAAATAACGGATATTTTCATAGTGGTTTTTACTGAGCTCTCCTGAGCTTGGCGTTTTAAGGTCCATGACTTTTATGACACGGGGATCAACCTCGGCTATATCAATCGCCCCGCTAGTTTCCAGCGAGACAATATAGCCGTCATCGAGCAATTGGGTCATTAATTCAAGACAGGCAGGTTGCGCTAAAGGCTCACCGCCGGTTACCGTGACATATTGACAGCCGTATTGCCGGACTTCGCGAATGATCGTATCGAGCCTTGCTTTTTTACCGCCGGTAAATGCGTAAACGGTATCACAATAGACACATCTTAACGGGCAACCGGTGAGCCGGATGAATACGGTGGGCAAACCGACCGTATTCGACTCACCTTGTAGCGAATAAAAAATTTCCGTTATACGCAGTGAATCCAGCATCAGTTACTAATATTAAGCAGCAACAGTTTTTTTGATGCCAGCCGAGCGGCAGCCGAGTCAGGAAAATCGGTGGTAACACGCGTGAAATAGTCACGCGCCTGGTCTGGATGTTTCTGGTCCATTTCCACATAACCCAGCTTTAATAGTGCATCGGGTACTTTTGCACTGCCGGGGTATTTTTCGACGACATCGTTAAATGCTTTTTTTGCTGCATCATTATCCTGATTAACACGGTAGGCTTCACCTAACCAGTATTGGGCATTACCGGCCAGCCCGCCCGTAG
>SCST01000746.1 GCA_004299465.1 Methylovulum sp.
GATCTCCCTCCTGAAGTATGACTCAGCGATTTTTTTAAATGGACATTTGTTGGAACCAACATGCCTTTTCTAACGCTTAGCTGTTCCAGTCCGCATGCCCGTGCTGCAAAAAAAGTTATTTTTATCTCAGGGTAGTCCTGTTCTATTAAATTCCATCCGAGTTTTAAACTGCCGGCGTGGCTATTGCCAAGCACACAGATATTCAAGGTACTGTTTTCGGTTAAGCTGTTCATTTTGTTTCCTCTTTTCCGAAGGCAGCCAACAATTCTTCTTCACAAACAAGATCATTCAATGATTTTTTGTTGGTTTGAGGTGTTTTTTTGCTTTGCTCGGTTGGATAGGCGCCGAATTTCTTCTCCAGGTCCCGGAAAAACAAATTCATGACATGATCGACGCCATGTTCATTGACGCTACGTTGGTTAGACTCGAAAAATGTGCCTCTAAAAGGCGGACTGTTGATGATTTCATAGGATGGAAAATAATCGATAAACGCTTGTTCCTCTGCAAGTTGCCCGGCTACTGCCCGTAAGACCGATTTGGATGCCGTCGTTGCCGATAAGACATGGTTGCCTGAATTCGTTGCGGTCAACGGTACCGGCGATACCGTTAAGAGAATATGCAGGTTTTTGTTCGCTTGCCTCATTAACGTAACGGCAGTTGTCAGGTTAGCGAGGACATCGCTGAATTTCTGGTTTTTAAACACATGCTTTTTGCCGTTAAACTCACCTGCGACCGTACCGGGGCACATCGGATACTCGTAGCCATGCTCGCTATTAAACCAGCTCTCTGTCAAGCCTAACGTAAAAACAAAGGCATCTGATCTTTTTATCGATTGTCTAAAAGATTTTATGGCCTGTTGCCGGGATAGTTGCATTTCTTCAAGCGACGCAAAGCCATCTGGTTCTATATTGGGCCGGAAAGGGTCGTAGTAACGGCCATTTTTTTGCCAATATTCCGCCGGCGGCGTTTTGTTTTCTAGTGCCCATTCTGTCCATTGCTTTAATAATGAAGTGGTATAGATATTGCCTGTGCGGCTAGAAAAAACGTCGTAATTAAAAGCCTTGCGATTCGCTTGAGACAAACCGACCGGCGCGGGTTCGGTATTTAGCCAGGAAAAGCCTCTTTTTTGCAGTGCGTTGCCGATATGTTGGGCAAAGCAGGAACCAAATGTTGCAACTTTATGCTGTTGTGTTAATTGAAACTTTGGATCCCACAGGTCGCAAATATCAAACATGTTTTTACTGGCAATAGCTGTTTTCCAGAACGATTGTTCAGGAAGCTGCTGATATGGATTCATTTTTATAGCTCTATATTCAGGTTTAAAAATAGTTGCGTTCGAGGTAACTGTTCAGATCCTTGCCTGAAGCGTGCTGCGCGTGCCTTCTCCTGTGCATGGAGAACGTGTCAGTTTGTTGATGGCGCGCGCAGCACGCCCTACAAACAAGGGGCTGAATAGTTACCGTTCGAGAAAGCGCGTTTTGGATTTTGCTTACGCGCAAGTTATGAACCTGTTTCATCAAGGCTGATAGGCATCGCTATCGGCATAAACATCAACAGGGTTTTCAGGAATAATGCTAGCAACGGGTAAGTCCTGGCCTGAGCGCCAGGCCTTAACCATTTCCTGCTTATTACTCCCGGTAATCAGGAAGATGAGTTCCCGTGTCGTGCTTAATGCTTTTGCGCTGATGGAAACACGCTCAGGCGGCGGTTTCGGTGAATTATAAACGGCGTGAACCCATTCGTCCCCGTCATGCATATGGCCGGGAAACAGGCTGGCGGTATGGCCGTCTTCGCCCATCCCCAGTAACACCATATCAAAGGGCAGGGCGGCTGCGACGATGGCACGGTAATCGGCAGCGGCTTGTTCATTACCGAGTTCCGCCGCTATCGTAAAAATCTGCGCTGCAGGTATCGCAACCTTATCCAGCAGCGTCCGGCGGGCCATTGTGCTGTTCCTGTCGGCATGGTCGGCCGGTAAACAGCGTTCATCGCCGTAATAAATGATCCAGTTGGCCCAATCTGCATCGGCCTCAGCCAATAAATGATAGACTTTTTCAGGTGTGCCGCCGCCCGCCAGCACCAGTTTGAATTTGCCGTGATCGGCAATTGCGCGGCTAGCGGCGATAAGGAGTTGCCGACAGGCTGCATCTGCGACCTGGTCGGCGGTGTCTAGCGTATGCCAATGGCTTGTTTGTTGCATTTATTTACACTCCGGTGTTAAGGAACTGCGCCAGAACTGGCTGTCTTTATCAAATAGGCGGCTGTCTTCAGGGCCCCAGGAACCTGCAGGATACGTGGCGATAAAATCACGCTCTATAGCCCAGGTTTGCAGGATAGGGTCGACGATGCGCCAGGCATGCTCGACTTCATCAAAGCGCAGGAACAGGGAACGGTCGCCTTTCAGTACGTCCAGCAGCAAGTCTTCATAGGCGTCGATGGCTTTCTCGTCTGAATTACGGAAACTGGCATCCAGGCTACTCGTGCGTGTGTTCATTTCCAGGCCGGGTTCTTTTACCGTCATTTCCATGCGGATACATTCTTCAGGCTGTATGCCCAGCAGGATCCAGTTGGGATTCATGCACTGTACATTGGTATCGCGGAAAAACTGCAAGGGCGGATGACGGAAACAAATTGAGATGCTCGATTGCGCTTTTGCCATGCGCTTGCCGGTACGCATATAGATAGGTACGCCGCGCCAGCGCCAGTTATCGATATACAATTTCATCGACGCATAGGTTTCGGTTGTGCTGTTTGGGGGAATATTGGTTTCTTCCAGGTAGCCGCTGACTTTGTCGCCATTCACTTGGCCTTTGGCATACTGCCCGCGGAAAGCCTGTGCGTGTACGGCTTCTTTGGGGATAGGGCGAATCGATTTCAACACTTTGACTTTTTCATCCCGCAGGGATTCGGCGTCCATCGATACGGGAGGCTCCATTGCAACCAGCGTCAGCAATTGCAGTAAATGGCTTTGCAGCATATCGCGCAATGCGCCGGCGCTGTTATAGTAATCGCCGCGACTGTCTATGCCGATGCTTTCCGAATGGGTGATTTGGATATGGTCTATGTAATTGCGGTTCCATAACGGTTCCAGCATGACATTGGCAAAACGGAATACGAGTACGTTCTGCACCATGCCTTTACCCAGGTAGTGGTCAATGCGGTATATTTGTTCTTCATTCAAATACTGGCTGATGCGCTTTTGCAAGGCCTGTGCGCTGTCCAGGTCATAGCCAAACGGTTTTTCAATGATGACCCGTCGCCAGCCGCTGTCTTCATCGAATAAATGGTTATCGCTCAACAGGCTCATGACCGGGCCGAAATCTGCCGGGCTGATCGATAAATAAAATGCGATATTTTGCGAGAACTCTTTTTTACCCAGGGTGTTGGCCAGTGTCGCATAGCATTGGGCCTGGTTAATATCGCCTTGGTGATAATGCAGGCGTTCACTGAAGCGTTGAAAAACGGCCTCATCAAAATCATCTTTAGCTTTCGCTTTTACCATGTCCCTGACTTCTTCGAACCATTTTTGCTGGTCCCAAGGCCTGCGACCTATCGCCAGAATCCGCGTGCCTTCAGGCAAGCGGCCGGCAACATCGAGGTGATACAAGGCAGGCATTAATTTTATGCGGGAGAGATTGCCGGTGGCACCGAAGATGACATAAGTACAGGGTTCTGCATTCATAGTGTTTGGCTATTAAATTAGGTGTGTGCTGGCTTATTTATAGGAAACTGTTTGCTCGATTGGGCATTCATCGTAATTTGTTGGTTTTGCATAGGCTTGTTATCAGGCCTGCGGCGGCAATTGGACAAAAACTGGATGAATCGTGCAGAAGGAACTATACGGCGCTGCTGGTGCTTTTTTATAGCATCGTTAGAACGACAATGCAAATAGCGGCATTATCAGGGGCGCGGCTTTAAGCATTCCCATCTATTTTACGGATGCCGTAAACCGCATGTCGCTCATCATTGAAAAATTGAAAAGAAAGCTGTAGACGTTTATTTCATTGGTAGATGGAATGCTTCATTTATTGCGGCTGATTCCTGCGTGGTCAGTAAGGATATACAATAAACCCTTCTGTGGTTTTGTATATCGTAGATCAAGCTAATTCTATGTCTATCTGAACAGCTTCTTATGACTGCTATCTATCAATTTTTTCGTAACCATCCCCATCCGCGACTGGTGATTGCCGTATTAATGGGCGTGGGTTGCGGGCTTTTATTGCCTGAGCGCTGGCGTTTGGTGACACAAATACTGGTGGGCTGGAATATTATGGTGTGGTCTTATTTAGCTTTGATGGCTTGGTTAATGGTGCATGCCAACCACGCCAGGGTGATCAAGATTGCTAATCAGGAAGATGAACACGGTGCGATTATTCTGGCGATGTTTTCGATTGCTACCGTGGCTAGCCTGGTGGCAATCGTGCTGGAGCTGTCTTTTGCCAAAGCGTTATCGACGG
Organism: Methylovulum sp.; assembly: GCA_004299465.1. GTDB lineage: Bacteria > Pseudomonadota > Gammaproteobacteria > Methylococcales > Methylomonadaceae > Methylovulum. Next base: position 4,458 of record SCST01000746.1, read on the forward strand.
ATATTCGCCTGTTCAACTATCTCTTAACCGGCGCCACTATCTTGGGGTCCTGGAGCTTTATCGGCATGCTGTTTACATTTCACTATTCACGCATGTATTACTTGTCTCCCTTGAGGCAGCGACCGTTGAAATTTCCGGATGATGAGTTATGTCCTGATTATTGGGATTTTCTTTATTTTTCGTTTACGATTGCCGTTGCGGCACAAACAGCCGATGTCTCTGTGATGTCGCGATCCATGCGTAAGGTGGTATTTGCCCAGTCGATTCTTAGCTTTGTTTTCAATGTGGCTATCATTGGTTTGTCGATCAATGTGTTAGCGAGTTTGATCGGCTGACAGGCCGGCTCAGGCTGGCAATGATGCCGGCGCTGATGATGTAAAAATCATTTGTACCGGAAATAATCAGGTCGTTGTAATATCGTAAGTGGATGCGGCTTAATACCTGTGCACATTTCCATTTTAAAGACACACTGACAGGAAACCCTAATGCAATTTATCCCAGCGCTGTTGCCAAGTTTAATCGAAGGCATAGCCGATATTATCGAAAAAAATGCTGAAGAAGTCACTGCACTGGATCAGGCTATCGGCGACGGCGACCATGTTATCAATTTACAGCGTGGCATTCATGCGCTGATGGCGCAACGCGCTGAGCTTGCCAAGCTCGATTGGGCGGCGGCTTGGCAGAAAATCGGTATGACGCTGATGTCGACTGTGGGCGGTGCGTCAGGTTCTTTGTTCGGCACCTTGTT
>SCST01000747.1 GCA_004299465.1 Methylovulum sp.
TATGCCTTAACGATTATGTCCTATCACAACATTCCCAACGTTATGCCGAACCGATTTCCTATCAAGCTGGCGGCCCTTTTGTGGTTGCTTTTACCGGGACTATCCATGGCGCTGATGACGGCATCGCCGGCCGCGGCCCAGGCGAAAATTTTGATCGTCAATTCTGACGACACCGTCGACAAATACCGCCAGGTAAAAGATGCGTTCAAACTGCAAATAACGCCTTATGCCGGGCGTATCATCGATTTTGACGTGCAGCAAACCGAACAGGCCGATGCTTTGGAGAAACTGATTAAGGATGAGAGTCCCGACCTTATTTACAGCATCGGTTCCAAAGCTTACCAACTTGCGACCCAGTACGGCGGCAGCAAACCGGTGCTGTTTTCGTCGGTGATCAACTGGCAGCGTTTCGAGAGACATGCCAATAATTATGGTGTTGCAAACGAATTATCGCTGTCCCAGGAATTGTCATTACTGCGTTATGTGCTCCCCGGCCTGAAAAAAGTCGGCGTGTTGTTCAATCCCAATTTCAATATGGAGCGTATTGTCGAGGCGCGCAGGCAGATGCGCGAAATGGACTTGACCTTGGTCGAGCAGGCCGTGACCGAAACCGGCGAACTGGACAAGCTATTGGACAGCTTGTTGCCGACGGTTGATGTCTTATGGCTGATTGCCGATCCCGGCGTACTCGCCGATCGCGCCAGCGTCGAAAAAGTTTTCGCCGGCAGCACCCGGTATAAAAAGCCGGTTTACACCTACAGCGATGCCTTTACCAAGTACGGGGCCAGCCTGGTCGTCTCTGCGGATACGCCGACGATGGGCCGGCAGGCGGCGAACCTGGCGCAGTCTATTCTTGCGCGCGAGCCGATCAAGGAGGCGATACAAACGCCGGCAGGCTCGCATATCACGCTGAACGTTTGTCAATTGGGCAAACTCAACGCCAGTTATAATGCCGATGCGCTGGATGCGATCAACCAGCTGCTTGAGTGCCCGTAGCGTCTATGTTTTGGGCTGGCTTCAGAAGGAAGCGCGCAAGCCGGGACAAGCGGTTTGCGGCTGTGGAATCTAGCGCTGTAGCACAGCCTTCCTGCGCGCTTCCCGATGAACCGGATTCGGCAAGACCCCGCAGGCGCGGCAAAACGTTGCGCAGGCCGAAAAGCAGCATCCGCTGGAAATTGTTGACGACGATGATCGGCCTGATTGTCGGCTTGGTCGTGACATTGACGGCTATCGAGCTGGTGCTGCAAAAAAAATCGCTGGAAAATGAACTGGGCAAACGTATCGACCTGATGAAGGCAAGCTTGCTGGAACGCGGTTCAGGACTTTCCAACCTGCTGCTGACACAGGTAGAAAACGATGTTGCGGCCTTCAATTTTTCACATATCACCGAAACCCTGCATAACACGATAAATGAGTCGCCGTTGCTCGATTATGGCATCCTGATGAATACCGATGGCGTTGCCTTTATCCATACCAGCCAACCGGAATTGCAGCAGGAAAAGCTCGAAGATGAATCCAGCCGTTACGCGCTGGCGCAACAGCACTTGACCCATCGCGAGTACCCGGCGCTGAACGTCACCGAATTCATAC
>SCST01000087.1 GCA_004299465.1 Methylovulum sp.
ACCCGCCAATTATAATGGTCATTTTCCAGCCCCGAGCTTTCGCCCGCTTGCAACGGCGTCTCGACACCGGCCCTGGTCATCAAGGATTCGGCAATCTGCACGGCGGCGGTATATTCCTCCGCGACGGAGGCAATATTGACGCCGCCTGAAAATATCTTCAGCAAGAGGCCTAAAGAAAGCGCCAGGATCGCAAAAGCAATCAGGATTTCCAGTAACGAAAAGCCCCGCTGTTTATCGGTCTGCATCATCGAAGGTGTCGTTAAGTTCACAAGCGCCGGTCAGCCAGTTAATATCGATTTGTAATTTGGCTTTATCACGTTCCAGCGTCACTCGCCCGCCGGTCGACGAGCCGTCCGGGTAAAAACGTATATTTCCCTGCCCTTGCCCGGTCAATTCGCTTTGCGCGGTAACGACGGTGAGGCTGATTTCATCGGGAATGGTATATATCTTGTCGCGGTTGCTGAGGGTATAACTGTTTTCCTCAAGGTCAAAACTCAGCGTGATTTCTTGATGATCCATTAATGCCTGCCCTCTTGCATAGCGCAATGCAGACACAATATCTCTCGCCACGGCTTTGATTTCTGCCGTATCGTTGCCCGATGACAGGCTGATGCCGATAGCGGAAAACCCTAATATAACAATGACCAGGACAACGATCAGCTCAATCAGCGTAAAGCCCTGTTGTTTAGGGTATCCTTGCATGGAGTCGATTATTCCCAGCTGACGAGATCCTGGTCTTCGCCTTCGCCGCCTTCCTTAGCATCCGCGCCTAATGAAAACAGGTCAAATTTGCCGTGTTCGCCGGGATAAACATAGTGATAGTCCTGTTGCCAGGGATCTAATGGTATTTTGGATTTTTGCAGATAAGGCCCGTTCCAGCGCTTGGCGCTATCGGGCGATTCGATTAATGCTTTCAGGCCTTCCTCGGTCGTCGGATAATGGCCCAGATCGAGCTTATACATATCCAGCGTAGCCGACAGGTCTTCAATTTGTACTTTCGCCGCCTTGGTCTTGGATTCGCCCATGTGCTTCATGACTTGCGGGCCGACGATCCCGGCCAGCATCGCGATAATGCCTAACACAACCAGTAATTCTAATAAGGTAAAGCCGGTTTCCGCACGATTTTTTAGTTGTTTCATGGTGTTTATGTTCCGTTGTTTTAGTCTATCAAATATCAAAAAGCCAAGTCATTGACGCTCAAAATAGCCAGTAAAATCGATACGATAATACCGGCGATAATCAGCCCCAGGGTAATAATCAGCGCCGGTTCCAGGAAAGCCAGCATGCGTTGTATCGCGACCCTGAGCTGTTTGTCGTAAATGGTCGCGACGCGCAGCAACATTTCTTCCAAACGCCCTGTCTCTTCGCCCATTTTAATCATCTGCATCGCCATTTTAGGGAATATCCCTTTTTCAAGCAAAGCATCCGATAGATGCCTGCCTTGTTTTAACTGCTCTTCGGTATCGGCGATGGCCTCCGCAACGACCAAATTGTCGACGGTTTCGCGCACAATCACGAGAGCCGCGATGATGGAAACGCCGTTACCCAATAAAGTTCCCAGCGTCCGGCTGATATTGGCGGTTTCCTTGTTTAAAAGGATATGACCGAACAGCGGCACTTTCAGGAAATAGCCATCCCAGACTTTTTTCCTGACCGCGTCCGCCATCTGGAATTTCATATAACTGGACAGGCCGACAAAACCGCCTATCAATATCCACCAATAGCTTTGCAGCCACTCCGCCATGCCGACAACAATTTGCGTCGATACCGGTAAGGCCTTGCCGGCGCTTTCAAACATCTCGGTAAATTGCGGCACGACGAAGGTCAGCATGATAAAGACGGACGCCAGCGACATCACCAGCAATATCACCGGGTAAATCAATGCCGTGCTGACCGTATCCTTAAGCTCCTGGGAGCTTTCCAGGTATTCGGACAGTCTCGTCAGCACCTCGCCCAAACTGCCGCCCGCTTCGCCGGCGCGTATCATGTTCAGGTAAAACTTGGTGAAAACACCTGCCTGTATTTCCAACGCATCGGCGAGTGAAGAACCGCTTTTTACCTTTTCCAGCACCTTCGCGATTAATTTAGTCAGCCGTTCATTGTCTTCGGTCAAATCCATTAACACCAATAGAGACTTATCCAAAGGCAAGCCGGATTCCAATAGCGTTGCCAG
>SCST01000748.1 GCA_004299465.1 Methylovulum sp.
TTCTCCGATACCTCGGGCAATGTGCCAATTCGTTGGCGCGCACAGCACGCCCTACGACAGACACCTTTGCCAACAGTGCGCATAGGGCAAAACTTTTCTGAAAGGGGGCTGAGTAGTTACAAAAAATGTTTTATAAGCTACCTGACTGTAACAGTTTTATTCAAATTTTCAATCCGAATCCCGTGCATTCCGTTTAAACGGCAGGTACGTTGCCGCATCGGCTTTATAAGCCTGCATCACCTGTTGTTCTTGGGCTAAAAAATGCGCTATCGCATCGGCAAACCCGCTATCTTTAATCCAGTGCGCGGAATAAGTCGTAACCGGCTCAAAACCACGCGCTATTTTATGTTCGCCCTGCGCACCGGAATCAAAATGTTCCAGGCCGTGTTCGATGCAGTAATCCAGGCCCTGATAGTAGCAGGCTTCAAAATGCAGCGCATTATATTCCTCGTCGCATCCCCAATACCTCCCATACAAGGTATCAGCGCCGATAAAACTCAATGCCGCACCGACATATTGCCCCGCTTTGAGCGCGAACACCAGCAATATCCGCTCGCCCATCTGCGTCGCCAGTTGCTGGAAAAATGCCGGATTCAAATAAGGTTGCGAGCCTTTTTTTAAATACGTCATCGCATAAAACCGGAAAAACACCTCCCATTGCGATGCGCTGACATCCCTCCCGGCTATCCGCCTCAACTCAAGGCCTTGCTCGCCGATCCTGCGCCGTTCGCGTTTAATCATCTTACGTTTGCCCGCATTCAGGGTTTGCAGAAAATCATCAAAATCATGGTAACCTTTGTTGAACCAGTGAAACTGTACATTCTCGCGTATCTGCAATTTCAGTGAGCGCAGCAGTTCAAGCCGCCCTGTATCGGGGAACAGGCAATGCCAGGATGATATGCCGTGTTGCTCGGAAAGCGCCTTGACGGCATCCAGCATTAACTGGAAGATTTCGCGTTCGTCGGCATGCGCTTTACTGCAAAAACGCACGCCCTGGCACGGCGTAAAAGGGATAGCTGTCAGCCATTTGGGGTAATAGGCCAATCCGTATTGATGGTAAGCCTGTGCCCACTGGTTATCGAAGACGTATTCGCCGCGTGAATGCTGTTTAAGGTATAGCGGCATCATACCGAGCAATTCATCGCCGTTAACAACCAAAAGATGGCTAGGCCGCCACCCGGTTTGTTCCGATACCGCCCCGGACTGCTCCAAGGCCAGTAAAAACTCATAACGTAAAAAAGGGTAAGCATCGCCGGCAAGATTATTCCAGGACTCGGCATCGACTTGAGCCAGGCTGTTAATCAGTTTTATTTTCATAGACGGTACAATTAAAACACGACATCGATCACAGGAAAAAACCGACATGATCCATAAACCTTTTTCCGAGGCCTGTGAAAACAATAAGGCGCCTATCTTGCAAGAGATACGCAAATTTTTCGGCGCTAACGCCACCATCTGGGAAATCGGCAGCGGTACCGGCCAGCATGCCTGCTACTTCGCCGAACATTTGCCGCATATTACCTGGCAACCCACGGATAGAAGCGAAAATATCCCAGGCATCCGCTTATGGTGTGATGACGCTTGCCTGAGCAATCTAATGGCGCCGATCATTCTCGATGTTACCGACGCCGTGTGGCCGCACCATGCTATCGATGCGGTATTCACCGCCAATACCCTGCATATCATGAGCTGGTATGAGGTAGAGGTATTTTTCAGCCAAACGGCCGAAAAAT
>SCST01000749.1 GCA_004299465.1 Methylovulum sp.
GAACAGGTCCAGGTCATTATTGCTGGCCGCGCCGTCGGTGCCCAACGCGACATTAATGCCGGCGGCGATACAACGGGCGACCGGGCAAAAGCCGCTGGCGAGTTTCAGGTTGGATTCGGGGCAATGCACGATATGTGCACCGGCTTCGGCAAGCAGTGCGATTTCTGCATCCGTCAGTTGGGTAGCATGGACGGCCATTAATGACGGGTTGACGAGACCGAGTTCATTGAGGCGTTGCAAAGGCCGTTTGCCGCTTTGCTGCCGAGCCTGTTCGACTTCGTGCAGGGTTTCGTGGACATGGATATGTATCGGTTTGTCGAGCTGATCGGACAAGGTCCTTATTTTTTGCAACGGCCCGTCGGAAACCGTGTAAGGGGCATGCGGTGCAAACGTTGTCGTAATCAACGGTTGATGCCGTAATTCATCATGCAGGGCCAGGCCTTTCTCGATATACCTGTCGCTGTTTTCCGCCCAGACGGTGGGAAAATCAAACACGATCAGGCCGACACTGGCGCGCATGCCGTGCTGTACAGCCTGTTTGGCCGTGATGTCGGGGAAGAAATACATATCGTTAAAACAGGTCGTGCCGCCCCGGATCATCTCGGCAATCGCCAAATCAGTCCCGTCCCTGACGAACGCTTCGCTCATCCATTTTTGCTCCAGCGGCCAGATATGGTTGTTAAGCCAGTCCATCAACGGCAAGTCGTCGGCAATGCCGCGCAGCAAGGTCATCGCCGCATGGGTATGGCTGTTGATAAGGCCGGGCAACAGCGCATGATTTTTGAGGATTTCGATGCTGCTGCCCTTATACTTTTTTTGTGCGAGATCAGTGGGCAACAAGTCAATAATCCTTCCTGAATCAATCACTAAGCTATGGTGCTCCAGCGTTACGGATTCGGGTTCGACGGGTATAATCCATCGCGCGTGGATGAGGGTATCGACGACTATCATAAGAAATTCCTGGGCGGCTCGTGTTGAATCGCAGGATTATAACTTTTTTAGCCTTGGTGTTGATAAATCGTAACTGTTCAGATTTGGGCAATCAGGTTGCTGAATTGATAGATGTGTCGTAGTCCAAAATTAATAGGCGCTGTTGTTTACAGGCCTATCGAAGAGGCTCACAGGCTAAGTCATCATGTTCTCTAGGCGAGCCGCAAATACCCCGAATATCGCCGGGACGGTCTTTATCTTCACAAGCATCCCCCCGCTGTTTTCCCCGACAACCCTCAAACGCGGATTCCGGCGGCCAGCTCTGCGGTGAAAATCCTGCATGATGATGGCGCGGGCCTGTCCGTCCGGTAGGGCTTTGAATGGCCGGTTCCTGAACGGTGACTGTTGCGGGTTCTTCCTGGCTAACCGTGGTTTCGATGTCGCTTGGTTCGATCATGTCATGGCTTTCAGGTTCGTTCTCGGTTACGGCTTGCATTGCCGGTGCTGGATCGGCTTCGGTTGCTTGCGTGGCGGGAACGACAAGCGCCGGTATCGCTGCCGGTTTTGCGGCAGGCTTCATCAGTACCCAGCCTAGCATCAGGAGGACGGCTGCCAATGCCAGCCATTGGACAGGCGAGCTGTCTTGCGCGGGCTTTTTAGCCATGATTTTGCCGCACCGCCGGCAATGCATCTGGCTGTAGACCTGCCCTGGGGCGACGTTGTTGAGGGCCTTACAGTGGGGGCAATTGACAAAGTGGCTTGGTTTTACGCTCGCGGAAACGGTTTTTGCGTAGGTTTTCGATGCCGGCGGGGGAGGGGTCTGGAAAGCCAAAGTCGGCTCGTCTTGTGTGGTAGAAGACAGATTGATGGTGGCGGCATCGGCAATGTCTTCTATTGCCGATGCCGGAAGGCTTTGCGATGTCAATGGTTGACGCCGATTGTCGTTAGCCGTGATTTTGCCGGCCAGCAACAGGTCTTGAAATGCTTGCGCCGTTTGCGGCCTTTGCTCAGGATCGAGTGCTAACGCCGCCATCACCGCTTCGCTGAACCGCGGGCTAAGCGCCGGGATGATTTGAATGGGTGCAGGCAGCGTATCCTGCTGATGGCGGTTAATGGCGTTATCAGGGGTAATTCCGGTGGTGATGGCGTATAACATTGCGGCATAGGCGTAGACATCTGTCCAGGGTCCCAGCAGTTCGCCCGCTTTTTGGAGATATTGTTCAAACGGCGCAAAACCGGCTGATAAGATAACGGAGATGGTTTGGCTATTTTGTCCTATCGCAAATCGCGCCGCGCCAAAATCCAGAAGAATGGCGGTTCCGCCTTTGGTCAGGTAAATATTGGCGGGTTTAATATCCCGATGCAGCATTTTTTTTTGATGGACTTGGTGCAGGCCGTCCAAGATAGGCAATAACAGGTTTACCGCGAGGTCCTCTGGAATTTTGCCGCCTTTTCGCTGTACAAAGTCTTCCAGCGAGATGCCCTCATAGTAATCCATGACCAAATAAGCGGTATTGTTTTGCTGGAAAAACTCCCTCACCCGCACGATATTGGGATGGCTAAATTGTGCCAAGGCGCGCGCTTCGCGCAGGAATTGTTCCAAGCCGTAACCAAATTGTGCTTTATCTTTATCATTGTCAAACATCACGGTACTGTGGTCGGGACTGCGCACCGCCAAATTGCCGGGGAAATATTCTTTAACGGCAACGGTGGTATGCAGCACTAAATCCCAAGCCAGGTATGTCACGCCAAACCCGCCCGGTTTGCCCAATATCCTGCCGACCAGGAATTTATTGTTCAGTACGGCTTGATAGGGCAACACCATAGGGTTGCGGGGTTTGTTACTGTAGCCGCAATGGGGGCAGACCCAATGCGCGGCCTTAGGCTGCATACAGCCCATGCAAAGCGTCGCGGTATCCATTATCCGCTCACGATAACGTAGGGTTAAATAACATCACTTTATTCCTGCCACTGTGTTTGGCTTCATACAAGGCTTTATCGGCTTGGGCAATTAACAGCTCACGGGTGCAGGCTTGCTTTTCATGCCCGGTATAACTGCTGATGCCAAGGCTGATCGTCATATCAATAACGGTGTTGTCATGGTTGACCGGGGTTTTAGCAACCAATATGCGGA
>SCST01000750.1 GCA_004299465.1 Methylovulum sp.
TGAGGCTCCGTTGCAGCTCCCGTATTTCATGGGCTGCATAAGGATTCCTTGTTACGACAAACCATATTCAACGCTTATTGTGCATAAGCTCTATTAAATATATCGGGTTGGATTGGCGTTTTTAAGTTTGAATTTAACTAGGCTTGTTATGGTGTTGCCGTACTATTGCCGTTCCCGGAATACCCACACAGGAATGGCTTTCTTATCTTCGGTAGGTAAACACAAGAGGAATACACCATGGCAAGCCCTTTCACCGTTTTCGCAGGCACTGATAAAACCACGTTGACCCATTCGCTGTTGGCGCCTAATTCGGGCATCACTATTGTTGCCGGTTCCATCGTGTTGAACGCATCCGGCCAGGACGCCGTCAATTTTTACGACGGGACGCTCGCACCGCTCGGCATCGGCGCGGGCCTGTTGCTGACTTCTGGAACCACGCCGGGAACCGCTAACACCGTGGGCTGGTTTGGCAATGACAATAGCTGGCAAAGCGGCTTCAATAACGGCGACGCCGACATCAATGCCGTCGTTAATACGGTCTTCCAAACCCAGTCCTACGACGCCACTAGCTTATCGTTCGACTTCAGCGTTGCCGACACCACAGCCACATCGGTCAGCTTCGACCTAGTGTTCGGTTCCGACGAATACCCCGAATGGGTCGACCAATTTGTCGATTCGGCGATTGTCATGGTTAACGGCGTCAACTATGCGCTGTTTAATCATGATCCCAACCATCCCTTAAGCGTGGTCACTGCCAACCTGGCCGCCGGTTATTTCCAGAACAATGCCGGAGGCATATTGCCGATTGAATATGACGGTGTCAGCCATGTGCTGAAAATCGTCGCGCCCATCAATGCCGGTGGCGTAATCAACCACATCAAGATCGGCATCGCCGATACCGGCGACCATATTTACGACAGCGGCATTTTTATCGCCAATTTAACAGCGGGCAATATTCCGGGTTCCGGCGTAGTGATCACGCCTCCCAATTCCGGTACGGACAATAGCGATAATTTAACAGGATCATCGAAAGACGAGTATTTCGACCTGAAAAATGGCGATGATGTGGTGTATGCCGGCGCAGGGGATGACATCGTGGTGGCGGGTGCCGGCAACGATTCGGTATACGGCGGCAGCGGCGCCGATGAAATGAAGGGCGATGCCGGCGATGACAGCCTGGATGGCGGCGATGGTATCGATACCGCCGTTTATACCGGCAGCGGTGCGGATTTTGTCATTGCTTTCGACAATGCCAGCGGCAAATACACGATTAGCGCCAAGCCGGCGGGTTCGTCTGTGGACGGGACTGACACGCTGGCGGGCGTCGAATTCGCCAAATTCAGCGACAGTCTCTTGAGCTTGGGCGCGACCGGCCTGGTTTCAGCGGTTGTCACGCCTGACCCCGTAGTAACGCCGGCTAACCAGCCGGGCATTGTTTTCATCAACGGTATCGGCGGACAAGGACAGAAACTGACCGCATCGGTATCCGACAGCGATGGCGTTCCTTCCGCAGGGATCAGCTATGCGTGGCAGGCCGATGGCGTGGCGCTTGGTGTCAGCGGCGACAGCTTTGTGGTTGGCGCGGCCCAAGTGGGCAAGAACATCACGGTTACCGCATCCTATACCGATCTGGCGAGCCATGCTGAATACCTGAGCAGCGCCGTCAAATATATTTCCGCTCCAGGCAATGGCGATTTCGCGATCACGCTGTTGAACCTTAGCGCCCCTATCGGCGCGAGCGTGATGAACCCGCTGACCACATTGGTCCAGAATGCCATCGGCCTTGGCGTGTCGCCGAACGAAGCCGGCATTATTATCAAGAGCGTGCTGGGTATTTCCGCGACGGTTGATCTTGAGCATTACGATGCCTGGGCGGCTTTGCAAGTTAATCCTGGCGATCAGGCGGCGATGACGGTGGAGAAAAAAGCCGTCCAGGTCGCCGTGATGACCTCGCTAGGCAGCGACGAAACCGGTATGGCGCTGACGCAGGCCATATTGCTGGCGCACAGCAACAATACGATCCTGGATCTTAGCGATACGGGAGTAATTGCGAGCTTGCTGGGGCTTGATCCGGCTAATCCGCTCGTGCAGGAAATCTGGGACCGCAACGATACCATCGGTGCAGCCGACACCGTAGACGCCATTAACAAAATCTGGCTCGATATACAGAGCGGCCTGGATGTCATTCTTTCGGACTCCATCGCAACGCTTAGCATCCACATCAACCAGGCGCCGACAGGAACCGCAACTGCGGGCTTGCCCGAAGGTGAGGAAGGTTCCGCTTACCTTATCAGCGCGTCCGATTTGTTGGTGGGTTTCAGTGACTCGGACGGCGGTGTTTTGTCGGTTTCCGGTCTTTCCGCGAATATCGCCGGCAGTCTGGTCGATAATAAAGACGGCACCTGGACGTTCACGCCTGATGCCAACTACAGTGGCCCGGTAGAACTTAGCTATGCGGTTATCGATGGACAAGGCGGCAGCGCACCCGCCAGTCAATTGTTCGTGATCGCACCGGCCCTGGTGGTCCCGGTCAATACAGTACCCAGCGGCGCGGCTACCGCGGTACTGGCAGCGGGTAGTGAAGATACGGTTTATGTCATCAATGCCGGCGACCTGTTGCAAGGCTTCAGCGATGTCGATGGCGACACGTTAGCTATCAACGGGCTGACTGCGGACAACGGCAATTTGCTGGACAATAATAACGGCAGCTGGACATTCACGCCGAATGCCGATTACAACGGCCCAGTGAGTTTAAGTTATAACGTCATCGACGGACAAGGCGGCTTGTTGGTTGCCGGACAAAGTTTCAACCTGGTTGCGGTAAACGACGCGCCTGTCGGTTCGGCTACCGCGGTACTGGCAGCGGGCAGTGAAGATACGGCTTATATCATCAATGCCGGCGACTTGCTGCAAGGTTTCAGCGATGTCGATGGCGACACGTTAGCTATCAACGGGCTGACTGCGGACAACGGCAATCTGCTGGACAATAATAACGGCAGCTGGACAT
>SCST01000803.1 GCA_004299465.1 Methylovulum sp.
CAGGGGTAGGTAGTTACCCTTTATTCTAAAAAGGGATAGGCGGTAATCTCTACTAAGCAATTAACAGGTGGCTCCCATGCTAGATTCAGTCTCATCAATCGCCGCATTTGCGACACAAATGTCCACACAAAAAATCGCCCAGGAAATCGATATTGAGGTACTTAAAAAAGCCCAAGATATGCAAGTCCAGCAGGGCAAGGATGCTTTGCAGTTGATTGCTTCGGCGGCGGTAGTATCTGCCGATCGTGTCGATGTACATGTTTGATTAGTGCTGCCCGCCGCATAACTTCCTACAAAAACCGGCGGCGGGATTAGCAATTTGTTAACGGTAGCGATAATAAGGATAAGGCCGATAAAACCCTCCCCAGTAATACGGATAATAGCCGTAGAATGAATTGTACGGGCCGTAGCCGAAACCGCCATAACCATAAGCACCGCTAGGGACATAATCAGGCCATTGATAAATTACGCCGGCTGAAATCAGCGGCAGGCGCATATTTTTTTTGCCCACAGCGCGTTCTATGTCGCCTGCGAGCGTTCCGGCCACGGTAATTTCCGTGTTTTTGGCATAGATGGCCGGATCTAGGAATTCAGGGGTTTTGATGACAAAACGCCCTTCATTGGACTGGTCGGTTAACGGGCGGCCATAACTGCCGAGCGGGTAGTAAAGTACCTGTACCAGCGTGTAATCCTGTTCATTCTCCACATCGACAATGATGCCTCCCCAGCGCACGGGTGCATTCTTATATTTGGCAAGGTTTTGCATGGCCTCGCGGTAGGAAACGTCATACAGGGGAGCATCCTGGATGGCGGGCGGCAGGTTTGAGCAGGCGCTTAAAAATAAGCAGCAAATGAACGATAAGTAGCGTTTCATAGACATTCCTGGTTAATATCCGTAAAAATTCAGCATTTCGATAGGCTCATGCCGGGGGAGTTCCCAAGGCATGCGCGTTATTTCCTGATGGCATTCTTTGCTACATTCCCCTACTATGGCGGATCTTTATATTCTTAACGCTTTCCAGTAACAAGCTTTTCCCAATGACAGAGCTAGAATCATTTTTCAGCGGCGATGGTGCGCTGTCGGCGGTTATCTCCGGCTACCAGCCGCGTGCGGCGCAGGTGGAGATGGCGGAGGCGATCAGCGATGCCATTAACAGGAATCAACATTTGATTGCCGAAGCCGGGACGGGTACCGGCAAAACCTTTGCTTACCTGGTCCCCGCTATTTTCTCCGGTAAGAAGACCATTATCTCCACAGGGACTAAAAATTTACAAGACCAATTATTTAACAAAGACTTGCCGCTGATCCGTAAAGCGCTGAAAACGCCTTTCGTCGCCGCCTTGCTTAAAGGCCGCAGTAATTATTTATGCACTCACCGGCTCAAAAACGCATTATCGACGACCTTAGGTTTCAGCAAGGAAGATGCGGCGGCGCTGGCAAAGATCGATACCTGGGCCAAGCGCACCAAAACCGG
>SCST01000945.1 GCA_004299465.1 Methylovulum sp.
AGCAGCTCGCTGACGCTGGCATCGGTGATCCTGACGGCGGGTGTTGCGATGTTTCCTTTCCTGATTCCGTCAAGCCGGGCGATCAATGCCTCGTTGACGATATGGGATGCCAGTTCAAGCCTTGGCACGTTAAAAATCATGTTCTGGGTGACGCTGGTGTTTTTACCGCTGGTTATTGCTTATACCGGCTGGGTGTTCCGTGTCTTGCGCGGCAAAATAACGCCTGAATATATTGATCAAAACAATCACACGGTTTATTAGGAGCGTCTTATGTGGTATTTCAGTTGGATATTGGGTTTATTGCTGGCCTGTTCGCTGGGCATTATTAATGTGCTACGTTTGGAGGCGCAGGAAACCTGGGATAAGGAACATATCCTGTTAGATCCGTTGACGCAGTTAATCACTAAAGACTCGATGTTAATCAGGTTGAAAGAGAAAATAGAAAACTCCAAGCGTAGCGGATTTCCCTTCTCTATTGTCTTTGTCAGCCTGGCGGATTTTCATCATAAAAATAACCTGGTCAATTATGAAATGGAGGCTGTTTTGCGCGGCATGGCCGGTTTTTTTAAAGAGGATATCCGGGCTGGCGTTGATATTGCTGCAAGAATGAGCGAACATGATTTTTTGATTGCAATACCGGGCTCGCCGTTACGCAAAGCCGAGGAAATTGCCGCACGCTTCAGGCAGGACATCATGGAGAAAGTCAAAGCCCCCAGGACCTTAACGGTTGACGTGTCGGTAGGCGTTGCGGAATATTCGGTACCCGCAGGCGAATTCGGCGGGCAGTTGGCTACAACGGCAGATGAGGTCTATGCGTTGATCAGAACCGCTACGGAAAGTGCCCAGATGGAGCCAAGTGCAGCGTAGCCGGATTTTCGCAGGTAAAAATACGCTGATGCCGGCAAACTGTATATTTCAGGGCTGCCAGACCGGGCTTAAGTCCGGCCTGGCAGCGGGTTTGCATCAGCGAAGGTCACCCGCGTCCGCTGCGAGACAGGAAGTCGAGTAGTCCCCAGAAGCGATAGGGCTGGGCGTTTTCACGAAGCGCTTTTTGCGTAGTGAAAATGCAAAGCATCCCGAAATCGCGTCGAGTCATTGGGA
>SCST01000946.1 GCA_004299465.1 Methylovulum sp.
CCTATGCATTTGTCAAGGTTGAAACTCATTGATAACTGCGCTCTTATATCCATTACCATTCCACCTCCTGATTCTTCATCTTTCTTAATAAGATGGTTGTGTCCCTGATGATGGGTATCGGACCCCATGAATTAAATCCATAGGAGAACTGTCCATAACCCGCCACACTAAGTGTTGGGAGTTTTAGCCTCTGCCTCGGGAGGCTGTTGTGGTATCCGCCTCTTACCTTATTCCTTATCTGGGATAGCGGAACATTTATTGTCTTTTCCTGTGAGTGATAGGCAAAGCATGTTCCGGACGGTATCCTTGCGCTTACAACTGCACGGGCGCAATATACGCCGTTGTCATTGTATGCCTCTACCCAGTCATTGTCCTTTATGCCCACGCTCTCTGCGTCTCTGTCATTTACCCATATTACATTGCCGCCGCGGGAAAGTGTCAGCATCCTGAGATTATCATAGTGCGTTGAGTGTATCTGCCACTTGCCGTGCGGAGTAATATAGTTCAGATGCAGGGCGCCTGTTCTGTCGCTTTTCTTTATTTCATTCATCTTGTTTGGATCCAGCTTGTATTTATGCGTGCACAAGGCCTCTCCAAATTCAAGATATGTCGGATGGTCAAGATAGAAATGCTGCCTCCCGGTCAATGTCCTCCATGGAAGCCTGAAATCTATCTGGTTGCTATATCCTGTGTATGACCTTCCGTTTCTTGTATCGCCTGACCACAGCGGGCTATTCAGCCATCTCTTTGGCTGAGCAACTATGTCATCATAGCTTGTGCGGAAGTTTCTGTCAGGACCTGCCACCTCATCGGCAACTGAGTGGTATTCACTCATAGCCGCATCCATTGCCTTTGGAGTCAGATCCGCATGTTTTAATGTCCATACCCTTGACGGGTCATGGCCAAAGATTTTCTTAACAGACTCCTTTGCCTCTTTATACTGCTCGCCGTGGAGCCCTGTGTGGTGCTCCTCTATCAGCCACTCCTGATAATTCACCTCTCCGTTTGTCAGGCTGAAGAAGAAGATAACTGCATTACAT
>SCST01000751.1 GCA_004299465.1 Methylovulum sp.
ACGAGGCCCTGGCGCGTTACGCACTGCCGGTCGGCGATGTTCAGGACATCATCGCGACCGCTATCGGCGGCGAAACCGTCACGACAATGGTCGAAGGGCGCGAGCGTTTCGCCGTCATCGTCCGTTACCCGCGCGAATTGCGCGACAGCCCGCAAGCCATCGCCGCGCACGTACTGGTGCCGACGCCCGGCGGGGCGATGATCCCGCTGGGGCAACTGGCGAAACTGAGCCTGGACAAGGGCGCACCGGCGATACGCACCGAGAACGCCTTGTTGTCGGTTTATATCTATGTCGATATGCGCGGGCGCGACATCGAAACTTATGTACGGGACGCGAAACAGGCGGTGCAGCAAGCGGTCAAGTTCCCGGCCGGTTACACGATCGCGTGGAGCGGCCAGTTCGAATACATGGAACGGGCCAAACAGCGTTTGCGCATGGTCGTGCCTCTGACTTTGGGCATTATTTTCGTGTTGCTGTACGTCAATTTCGGCCGCCTGGCTGAAACGCTGATCGTCATGCTGTCGGTGCCGTTCGCCTTGGTCGGCGGCATCTGGCTGTTGTGGTTTCTCGATTATAACGTCAGCGTCGCGGTCGGCGTCGGCTTTATCGCGCTGGCCGGCGTCGCCGCCGAAACCGGCGTCGTGATGCTGATTTATCTCGATCACGCCGTCCGGGAAAAACGCCGGCAATGCCTGGAAGAAGGCAGGGACTTCACCGAGGATGACCTGTACGACGCTCTGATGGCCGGCGCGGCGGAACGCCTGCGGCCGAAAATCATGACCGTGACCGCGATCATGGCCGGCCTGCTGCCGATCCTGTGGAGCAGCGGCACGGGTTCTGAAGTCATGCGCCGCATCGCCGTGCCGATGGTCGGCGGCATGGTGTCGTCAACGGTATTGACCTTGGTCGTCATCCCGGCGCTTTATGCTTTATGTCAACAATATGCCATCAACAAACAATCACTTAAAGGAGGTAAAGCTTGACGATACGTTAACAATCTGAGAAAACACCCATTCTATTTATTGAATTATTTTGGAGAAAACCCATGAAAACTAATTTTTTGATTACCCTGCTGTTGGCTCTTGGTTTATTGACCGCTTGTGCCGAGATGAACCCGCATTCGATGGACATGAGCCAGGCCGTGCAAAGCGCGACCACTAAAGCCGATCATGAGGCTTTGGCGAAACATTACGAGGAAGCGGCGGCCGAAATGCAGCTGAAGGTTGATGAACACAAGAAACTGCTTAGCCAGTACGAGGCAAAAGGCTATCTTTACGGCAGACAGGCGCAAAGTTTTAGAGACCATTGCGAGGTGTTGATTAACGCCTATGAAAAAGCCGCCGAGGCGAACCGGGCAATGGCTGAGATGCATCGGCAGATGTAAATTTTTGACAGTGAGGGGATGGGGGATGTTTCCATCCCCCTACGCGGGACGGGGTTTGTAAGCCCGTCCCAAACGTTTTGACGCTGCCGCTATCTATGAACCCTTTACGAGAAATCCTGCGGACGGAGTAGCCTACCTCGTCTGGCAATCCTGTTGTTAATAAAAGGGTATTGTTGATTCTCCGCTGATGTTAGGAGGACTGTCGCTATGAACGCATCAAACGCAAGCCGCTTTGCGACCGACGTGGAGCAGAGACTGGTCGCCAATAAAGCGAAAAAGGCTTACCCGGCATGGGCAATATCAATGACGCAAAGGCAGACGCTTCGGGCTGGTCATTTTGCAATTCAGTGGCAATGACCAATACAGGAGAAATGGCATGAAATTCGCCTTGCTATGGGCTAGCTTGTTGTGGCCTGCTTTTGCTCTCGCCGTTGACAACAACGTTGAGCCGGTTTTGCCATTGGCGCAACTGATCCGGGAAGCGTTGGATCAAAACCCTGAAATCAAGGCGGCCGAACAACGTTGGGTATCGGCCCAGGCCAGAATTCCCCAGGAACAAACCCTGCCCGATCCTAAGCTGTTCTTTAACCACAGGGAATTGGAAAAACGCGAAACAATGGTCGGCGTCAGCCAAGAGATTCCGTTTCCCGGTAAACTCGGTCTTAAAGGAGAAATCGCCGCCAGTGAAGCCGGCATGCTGGAACAAAACTATCTGGCGACCCGGCTGACAATAGCAGCCGCCCTCAAAGAGGCCTATTACGATCTGCATTTTATTGTTAAATCGATAGCTATTGTCGGGAAAAACAGGCGCTTGCTGGTTCAGTTCGAGGAACTCGCCGAGGCGTATTATGCGGTAGGGAAGGGTGCGCAACAGGATGTCTATCGGGCGCAGACGGAACAATCGCGGCTGCTCGCGCGGCTGGCCAGTTTAGAGCAACGTAAACAATCGCTGTCAGCGGACATTAACCGGCTCTTGAATCGCCATCCTTACACTACCTTGGGCATTCCGGAAGAGATAACCATGACGCCGCTGCAACACAGTCAGGAACAGTTGGAAGTCCTGGTCGGCAACTCGGCGCCATTGCTTGGCACTCAGGTAAAGGACGTGGAACGTAGCGATAAAACAATAGATTTGGCAAAGCGGGAATATTTACCTGATTTTGAACTTAGCGCTGGCGGCATACGTGAAGAACCGACGGGGCTCAATGGTTATCAGGTCATGCTCAATGTGAAAGTGCCGCTCTATTTTGCCAATAAACAACGGCAAGGTGTGCGGGAAGCGCTAGCCGGACGGGAGGCCAGCAAGGACGATTTGCAGAATATCAGGCAGGAACTGCTGTTTCGCGTCAAAGACAATATCGCTCAGGCACAACGCGCCGAGGAACTTGTTCACATCCTGCAAGACGCCATCATTCCCCAGGCGCGTTTTACGCTAGCCGCGGCTCAGGCGAGTTATGGCGTCGGCAAAGTGGATTTTCTCAGTTTATTGACCAGCTTGCTGACGCTGCTGGACAATGAAATTGAACTGCACGGTGAAATTGTCGAACATGAGAAGGCCCTCGCCCGGCTTGAGGGCATCATTGGAGAACGGCCATGATTCAGAAACCAGGCATGCTTATCCAGCAACTGTTCAATAATAGCGGTGCAGCAGCCATCTATTTTTTGCTGCTGATAGCTGCACCGCCGACATACGCAGAAGACCCTGTGAATCATGTCGGTGCGGATCATTTGGCCGCAACTCGGGAGCGTGATGCCCCTAATATCATGACTATCGACGCCGAACGCCTGCAATCGATCGGCGTCAAGTTCGAGGAAGCCAAATACCGGCTTATGGAACAAAACATCCGCACCGTAGGCCGTGTGGAAATCAACGAGCGTCTTATCGCCCAGGTGAATATCAAAATAGAAGGCTGGATCGAGCAGCTCTTTGTAAACACCACCGGTGAACATGTTAAAAAAGGCCAGATACTGTTTACGCTATACAGCCCGGAACTGGTGGCAACCCAGCAGGAATACCTGCTCGCCTTGCAAAGCGCAAAAACCTTGGGCAACAGCGAGTTCCCCGAAGTCGCCAAGGGCGCGAATTCGTTGCTGGATATGGCGCGCCGGCGCTTAGGTTTGTGGGATATTGAAACTTACCATCTGCGTGACCTGGAACGCACCGGTGATGTGCTGAAAACCCTGCCGATCCATGCGCCGCTCACCGGCACAGTCATTACCAAGACGGCTTTAGCCGGCATGCACGTTAATCCCGGCGATCAACTTTATACCATCGCCGATCTGAGCCGCGTGTGGGTGCTGGCCGATATTTACGAATATGAGCTGCCGTTGATAAAACCGGGCCAAACGGCATCGGTCAGCCTGTCCTATGCACCCAAAAATCAGTATCAAAGCCGGATCGATTTCATTTATCCAACGGTAGACCCGGAAACCCGTACCGCCAAGGTTCGCTTCGAACTGGACAATCCGGCAGAAATTTTCAAACCGGGGATGTTTGCCAATGTGGCGCTTGCCATACCGATGGGAACACGGCTGGTGGTATCCAAAAATGCGGTGCTGGAATCCGGGGAGCGGCAGATCATCTTTATTCATCTGGGCGGCGGCAAACTTGAATGGCGTAGCGTAAAAACAGGCCAGCGCAGCGGCGACTGGATTGAAATTATGGAGGGACTTAACGAGGGCGAACATATCGTCACCTCGGCGAACTTCCTGCTCGATTCCGAAAGCCAGCTCAAGAATGCAGTAAGCGGCATGACCGGGATGAAGCATTAAAATCGTCCTGCTTAAACAGACGCTTCAGAGTATAGAGGATCGGCCATGGTCGAAAAAATCATAGAGTTCAGCGCCAAAAACCGTTTCATCGTCTTTCTGCTGGTATTCAGTCTGGCCGGCGGCGGTTTGTGGGCGATGAAAAATATCCCCATCGATGCCTTGCCGGACTTGTCCGACACCCAGGTCATCATCTATACCCCGTGGATGGGGCGTTCCCCTGACCTGGTGGAAGACCAGATCAGCTATCCCATCATTACCGCCCTGTTGTCAGCGCCCAATGTGACGGTCGTGCGCGGGTTTTCGGACTTCGGTTATTCCTACGTCTATGTGCTGTTCAAGGACGGCACCGACATCTATTGGGCGCGTTCGCGTGTGCTGGAATACCTCAACCAGTTGGCCGGCAAATTGCCCGAAGGCGTGACGCCGCAGCTCGGGCCGGACGCCACGGCGGTCGGCTGGGTGTTTCAGTACGCGCTGATAGACACCAGCGGACAACAGGATCTGGCATCGCTACGCTCGTTCCAGGACTGGTATCTGCGCTATTGGCTCCGCGCCGTAGATGGTGTTGCCGAAGTCGCCGGCGTGGGCGGTTTCGTGCGCCAGTACCAGATCAATCTCGATCCCACCAGAGTGCTGGCCTACCGGCTCAACCTGAACGAGATCATCGACAAGGTGCGCATGAGCAACCTCGATGTGGGTGGTCGGGTCGTCGAGTTCTCCGGCGTGGAATACATGATAAGAGGGCGAGGCTACATCAAATCCACTGCCGACATCGAGCAAATCGCGGTGGGCGTGAACCCGAACGGCACGCCGATTCTGCTGCGCGAGGTCGCCACGGTGACGCTGGGGCCGGACATGCGGCGCGGCCTGGTGGAGCTCAACGGCGAGGGTGAAGTGGTGGGCGGCGTCGTCATCATGCGCTACGGCGAAGACGCCCTGAAAGTGATCGCCCGTATCAAGGCGAAACTGAAGGAGATAGAACCGTCGCTGCCTAAAGGCGTCAAGATTGTCACTGCCTATGACCGCAGTGACCTGATCAGGAAGGCTGTTGCCACGGCCAACGAAAACCTGAGCGAAGAACTGATTGTCGTCAGCATCTTGATCATTATCTTCCTGCTGCATTTCCGCTCAGCCCTCATTCCCATCATCACGCTCCCCATCGCGATCCTGATCGCTTTCATCCCGATGTATTTCCTGGG